>JAIOJM010000177.1 GCA_019911785.1 Sulfuricella sp.
TCTTTCTAGAACTAGTTCATTTGAACTATTTAATCCATTAAAACAATCCATTAAAAAGATTTATTTTTGTTGCTTTTTCACAACAATCCGGCTTATTCCTGAAATGGTTTTACCCTTTCACCCCTCATCTCAAGTTGAACGATTTCAACATCTTCCGGATTCAACTTAAACGGATATGACAAAATGTCAGATGGGTTGCTGTCGCCATAGGGCCGGTTGCAGGCCGACACATCGGCAGCTTCATTTCCGGGGCAGCCGGAGGTACGGAACGGGTTGCCTGCATTGACGATCTGTTCCAGCTCGATTTCCGTCATGCCGAAACCAACCACCTGCCCAGCTTCATCGAACACCATGTGACGAAAATGACCGCCGGCATAGTCGATCAGGTAGCGGGCGAGCTGCACCCGCCGCCACTGCGCCTTGTCGCAGGCCGGACTATCCTCCATCAGGGAACCTTTTTCCGGGAAGAAGGCGAACAGGTGGCTATGGCCGCCCTTATCCTTGATGCGTTGCACGACTTCGAGCAGTTCGCGCTCCGTTTCCCCCATGCCGCAAATCAGGTGTGCCCCGAATTTTTCCGGACCGAAGATTTCCGCCGCCCAGGCTATCGCCTGCCAGTATTTTTCCCAGCGGTGCGGGCTGTCCACGGCCTTGCCCCGGGTGCGCTCGAAAATTTCCGGCGTCACGGCGTCCAGCGCCACGGTGAAGATCTCCGCGCCGGCCTGCTTGAGGCGCACCAGATCGTCGCGTTCCATGGTGGTGGGATTGGAGAGGATGGAAACCGGGATGTGCGGCAATTCCCTGACCCATTGCGTCAGCAACTCGAGCGTATCGCGGTTCGAGTCAGGGTGGCTGATCATGGAAATGCACATGCGCTGGAACCGCCCCTTGTCCCCGCCAGCCCGAACGCGAGCTATCACTTCCCGGTAGCGCAGCGCCGGCCAATCCACGCGGATGAAGTTGCGGTCGACATAATCGCGGGCCTCTTCGCGATGCCGAGCCAGACCGCAATAGGCGCAATTGGCGCGGCAGCCCTCGGGGTAGGTCAGCAGCAGATTGAGGCAATGGGTGCAGTCGGTGCGGTACATGCGGCCCGGAATCAGGCCAAGCGTGATGGCGGCTGCCGTGCTCATCTGGACGTATTCGGGGGAGCGCATCGCCGGGGTTTTGATGCGGTAGTCGGAAAGGTAGAAATCGATGCCGTTCATCTCATTCGTCCTTGAAGCTAAAAACGGAACACACCACGAATGGCACGAATGTTCACGAATGAACACGAATAGTTAAACCCAAATTGTCCATTGGAATGCTCGTGCATGTAGTAGCGTCGCCCCCGGCGCGAATGCGATCGCAAATCGCGGCGAGGGCGCCGCTCCCACAGCGGCGTTTTGGCTCTAATGGATAATCTGGGTTTAAAGACAAACATCATCTCACCAAACAGGCAAATCAGACCAGCCATGTGTGTCGCTGATCATTCGTGAATATTCGTGTTCCATTCGTGCCATTCGTGGTAATCATTTTCAAAGTATTCCGGAAAGGCGACCCAGCCGCGCCGCTGTATCCTGTCATCGCTCGCCGCTGGCGTCCCCCAATACTTCCCCAACCAGGCTCGGCGCGCCACTGCCCGCTCCAGGCTGGCGCCGAACTGGTCGCGGATAGTGTTTTCAAAATCCATCAATGCCTTTTTATCACGCCCGATCAACCAGGCTGCAGCTGCCTGTCCAGCCAGCTCGCCGGACGCCACGGCGGCGGCGATGCCCGCGCCGGTAATGGGATGCGTCAACCCGGCAGCATCCCCGACGAACAGCGTGTTGCCCACCACCAGATCCCGGCGCAGGCCACCGACCGGGATCGCCCCGCCGGTGCGGTGCAGGATGACCTCTGCCACCCTGCCCTCGACAACAAGCTTGCAGTGGAGCGCATCCAGCAAGGCTTTGGGATCAGCGCCAAAGCGCTTGTCCACACCGAGACCAAGGTTGGCCACCCCGCCCTTGGGAAACAGCCAGGCGTAGCCGCCGGGATAGTCGGGCGACAGCCAGATTTCGGTATTCTCTGCGGCTTCGAACAGCGGCACGGTGTATTGCCGGGTATGCACCGTTTCCAGCCGCGGCAGGCCGAGCGACCCTGCCACGAAGGATTGCGGCCCGTCGGCTGCGACCAGCAGCCGGTAATCAAAGCGCATCTCGCCCTGCTGCGTCACCGCGATAGCCGACGAACCCGCGCCATCCAGCCCGACCAGGCGGCTATTCAAATGCAGCCTGGCGCCGCTTTGCTCGGCCTGCCGCGCCAATGCCTGGTCGAATGCGGCGCGGTCTATCATCAGGCCGGGCGTATCGCTTTTCTCCACCCTCCCCGAGGGCAGGTGACTGACCATGCCCTGAATGCGCTGCTGCAGCACCCCCTCGGGCACAGCGTAACGAGCCAGCGGCAAGGGAATGAATTCGGCACACTGCACCGGCACGCCGATTTCCTTGCGGCGCTCCACCGCGGCCACGCGCAATCCGGCCTGCGCTGCAGCCAGCGCCGCCGCGCCGCCGGCCGGCCCGAGGCCGACCACCAGCACATCCACTTTCTTTCTCATCCGGCCGCTTGCCTGATTACCGCCGCAAAGTCACCCGGCGTCAGCAGCAACAGGTCCGCCTGCTGCCGAGCAAAAAAACACCTGATTATTTCTTCGACCCCGTCCAGCGGCACGTTGCGCAGCACCGCTTCCAGATCGGCCACCGCGCGCTTCGGGCTGACGAAGAAATCACCGCTGAACCACACTTGATTGATGCGACCGGTGCGCGCATCGAACGCCAGGCTTACCCGCAGCAGGCCGCCGGGAAATTTGCGCGATGCCTGCAGGATCGGCATATCCGCCGCCGGGCGGTCGATCAGTTTGACCCAGTCCGGATGGTCGATCTCGGCCAGCGCATCCTGATAGCGCGCCAGCTCTGCCGCAGCCAGTTCGCCCGGGGCGAAGGAAACGCCGAACTCCTGGGCGAATGCCCCGGTCAGTGCCGCCTTGACCGCCTCAAGGTCGGGCGCCTGACCGAGTAGATCGGCCAGATTCGTCACCCGCTCCCGCGCCGAGGCAATCGCCTTGTCGGAAAGCTTTTCGGCCGGGATGCGCAGCACGCGCAGCATTTTTTCCACGTCGAACCGCACCAGCAGCGTGCCCTGGTACATCAGGGCATTGCCCTCGAATGCGCCGCCGGTTCCGGAAATCTTTTTTCCCTCCACCTCGATGTCGTTGCGCGGCCGGTATCTCGCCTCGACGCCCAGGGCAGAAATTCCCCGCGCCGCCGCTACGCAGATGCGGCGGGCAATCTGTGCCATGTCGGCGCAGCCGAGAGCGTCCTTGGTCAGGTAGAGTTCCCAGCCGATCTGGGTTTCGTCGAAGTAGATCGCCCCGCCGCCGGTGATGCGGCGCTGCACGGCGATATGGTTGGCACGGCAGTAATCGAGATCGAGTTCCTGCTCCGCGCTCTGGTGATAACCGAGCAGCGCGCTGGGACGGAAGCGCAGAAAGCGCAGGGTATTGGGGATTTCGCCGGCCTGACGCGCTTCAAGCAGGGCGCGGTTGAGGGCGATATTCTCCGCCGCCGGCCTCAGGCCGGTATCGATGACGCGCCAGATTTTACCCATAGTCTGTTATTCCAATTTGCATTCAACCTAAAAACGGCATTTAACCGCAAAGGACGCAAAGGTTCGCAAGGTAAAACAATGCGTTAATGAATTATTTCGCATTACCCGTTGGGTAAGCAGATTAAGTTGTTTAAGTCCTTGAATTCCTTCGCGTCCCTTGCGTCCTTTGCGGTTCAAATGATTTATTAAGGTTCAACCCAACAATAAACCGCAAAAATCTTTCACCGCAAAGGACGCAAAGGAAAAGCAATCAGGCTGGCATATCTGGGGGTTTGGTTTTCCCTTTGCGAACCTTTGCGTCCTTTGCGGTTAGTGCTTTTTGGGGGGGTATTTCCACGCGCCACCCACTGCCATCGAGCAGCAGGCAGAAGCAATGCGCGCCTTCCGGCCGAGCCGGGCCGCCAGTTCGACCATGCCGTCGGCAGGATGCGCGATACCGTTCAAGCCGGCCATCAGCGCATAGGCATCGATCTCGGCCTTGGCCTGACCCGCCGGACGTGCACAACCGAGCAGCAACGGGATATCCGGCAGGGCCCGCCGCGCGTCAAGAAAAAAACGGCCAACTTCAAGGCTGCCAGGCACGCCGAAAGGCCGGTGGGCAGGCGCGTAGAATGGCATCACCACCACCAGCACTACGGCTGATGGCTGGTGGCGGCGCAGCATTTCCAGCGCATCCCGTTCGCCCAGCAAGCGACCATAATGCAGCCCCAGCACGATGTGCGGCACCACCTTGAGACGCGTCGCCACGAGGTTTTCCAGCGTACGCTCGAAGTCGTCCACGCTACGCTTCAGGTGGTAGACCTGGGTGATGGTTTCCTGCGCGCCGATCACGTCCATCATGGCGGCATCGATGCCGCTGTCCTCCATGCGCCGCGCGCCGTCGCTATCCACCAGCGCAGTATGCAGTGCGATCCTGAATTCCGGAAAGGCATCCTTGATATGGCGGATAGTCGAGTAGTAAGGGTCGTACTCGACTTCGTTGCGGTGGTTGGAGCCCCCGGTCAGCAACATGCCGCGCGCGCCGCGCTCGATCTGCTGATTGGCTACGCGCCACAAGTCTTCCGGGGTACGGGCCGGAATCATGCTGGCGAGAATTTTTCCCTTGCAGTGGTCGCACTGCAATTTGCAGTCCGGCCCGGTGATGGAAACCGCCGGCCAGGCGCTCTTGCCGCAGGAGGCGATTTCGGATGTGGCGTAGGATTTGAAGCTTGGGGTGTAGAAATCGATGGCGTCCATAGTGCCGGCGGCGCGCTGCATTTCGCCGACCAGGGCGGCATCCAGCGCGAGGCCTTCCAGCGGCTCGATCCCGGCAACAAGCTTCAGCCAGTCCATTTCAGGCGCAGCCCGGGAAACCTTCCGTCTGCATCTTGGCCTCGAACGCCTCAGCCGCAGCCTGCCCGCTCAGCAGCGAGCCCGATTCCCCTGCCCAGTCGGAAGGTTTCATCCTGACCAGCCAGCCGGCACCGTAAGGATCGGTGTTGATCGTGCTGGGCACGGCGACTGCCGCCTCGTTGACGGCAATGATTTCGCCACTGACGGGCGCCTTGACCGGGCCGACCCATTTACCCGACTCGACGGTGCCGGTGGACTTGGTCCGGTCGACCGCACGACCCACTTTCTTTGCCGTCCAGGCCACGATCTCACCCGACAGTGCGCAGCCGTAGGTGGTCATGCCGATGATCACGGTGCCGTCAGACTCGCGCCGGGCCCACACGTTATCGTCCACGTTGTAATACAGGTCATCCGGGAAATTGCAGCCGCGTACTAAAGCCATGTCTCATCTCACACTTTAAAAAGCAAAAAAGGGCAGGCGATATCGCCTGCCCTTTTTTGACTGCCTCAGCTCAACCTGCTGCCAACCATCAGATGTACAGGCAGATGTCCGATTCCCCGGCAAACTCGAAGAACGACGCAGCGCCCACGTAATCAAGCCCATCGATGAAATCGCTGTGCTCGAAGCCGAACAGTTCCACGGTCATCTGGCAGGCGAGGAACTTCACCTCCGCTTCCACACACAGCTCGCGCAGTTCGGGAATGGTCGCAACGCCGTTGTTGGCGATGGTCTGCTTCATCAGTGCGGTTGCCAGCGACTCGAAACCCGGGATGCTCGCCTGGATAATATTGGGAATATTCCAGTTGATGCCCCTGAACCACTTCGGACCGAACGGCATCTTCATCGGCATGCCGGGATTCCCCAGCGGACTGACCTTGAGGCAGCTCGTGTCCTTGCGCACCAATTGCAAACCATAAAAAGTAAAGAATATTTGTACTTCATAACCCAGCGCCGCAGCGGTCGAAGCCAGAATGTAAGGGGGATAAGCCCAGTCCAGGGTGCCCTTGGTCGCGATGATTGCAAGCTTCTTCGACATGTCTTGTTGCCTCCGGATTGTAGTTAGTTATTATATGTTCAAACTATTTTTACTATTTCTTCTTCATGAAGAACTGGTATTTGCCGCCCGCTTCGGCAGAAGACAGCAACTCGTTGCCGGTCTGCTTGGCGAAGGCCTGCATATCCTTGACGGAACCCGGGTCGGTAGCAATCACTTTCAGCACCTGGCCGGTAGTCAATTCGGCGAGGGCCTTCTTGGTGCGCAGGATGGGCAGGGGGCAGTTCAGGCCGCTGGCGTCCAATTCTTTATCGAAATTCATTTTTCTTAGTCTCCTTAAAGTGTGGGGTTTAGATGTAAAAAAAGGGTTTTATAATATAGATAAGGGTAAATTGCAACCGCCGCGACTACCCTCTGACAAAAATCAAGCCGCCTTGGCCAGTGCCAGACCGGACTGCGCCCAAGCCATAATGCCACCCTGCAGGTTATACACGTTGTCGTGCCCCTTGGCTGCCATGAAGGCACAGGCCTGCGCCGAACGCGCGCCGGAACGGCAATAGAAGATGGTATGGATATCCTTGTCGAGCTCGTCAGCCTTGATCGGTAACAGGTGCAAGGGCAAGTGCAGCGCACCTTCGATCACGCCGTAAGCGACTTCGTTATCACTGCGCACATCCACCAGGGCGAGATTCTTTTTCTCGCTCAACAGGGAGTGCAGCCCAGCAACATCAATTTCCTTGATGCCGAACATATTGGATCCAAACATGGCGATATTTTCCTTCATCAACAGAATCAGAGTTCGCTAATATATCAAAAAACGGCCAATCTACAATCATTTTTTGCGCGCAGGTTAGGCTAGCCCTCACCCCAACTCTCTCCCGCCTGCGGGAGAGGGGGTGAACGTAAAGGGCGCTTGTTTCAATCTGCCACCCAGTGGCCCGACTTGCCGCCCTGCTTCTCCAGCAGGCGGATGCCATCCATATGCATGCCACGATCCACCGCCTTGCACATATCGTAGATCGTCAGCAAACCGACGCTCGCGGCAGTCAACGCCTCCATCTCGACGCCGGTGCGCCCCAGGGTTTCCGCCGTGACGATGCACTCGATCGCCGCATTGGATTCGTCCACGTTGAACTCCACGCCGACCTTGGTGAGCGCGAGCGGGTGGCATAAGGGAATCAATTCGGAGGTGCGCTTCGAAGCCTGGATCGCAGCGATGCGGGCGACGCCGAGCACATCGCCCTTTTTGGCCCCGCCCTCCAGAATCAGCTTCAGAGTGGCGGGCTGCATGGTAATTCTGCCGGCAGCGCGGGCAATGCGGCGAGTTTCCGGCTTTTCCGCCACGCCCACCATATGCGCCTGTCCAGCCTCGTCGAAATGGGTAAATCCGCTCATGTTTGGCACCTGAATAATCCTAGGAACGGCTAACCACGAATGACACGAATGTTCACGAATAAACACGAATAGCTGGGACAATCACCGTGCTGCCTAGAGGCACCTAATTTTTAGGCGCCAAACAGCATAAGTCAGTCCAACCATGTTAACCAACTGATTATTCGTGAACATTCGTGCTTAATTCGTGTAAATTCGTGGTTAAAAGCTTTTTCCGGGATAATGAACTTATGTTTTAAAGCGATTATCATAGCACCATGAATTTACGCCACCTAGTCTTGCTCATACCGCTGCTGACCCTGCCGGGCGTGTTGGCCGATGGCCTGCCCGACCTGGGTGAGGCATCGCAAAGCGGATTCTCCCCGCAAACCGAGCGCCGCATCGGCGAGGCCATCATGGCTGACGTCCGCCATGACCGCAGCCTGGTGGACGATACCGAACTGACCGACTATCTCAACAACCTCGGCTACCGGCTGGTGGCCTCCAGTGCGGAAAACCGCCAGGATTTCGAATTTTTCGTACTGCGGGACAACACCCTGAATGCCTTTGCCCTGCCAGGCGGGTTTATCGGCGTGCACACCGGACTGATACTCGCGGCACAGAGCGAATCCGAGCTCGCCGCCGTGCTCGGCCACGAAATCGCCCACGTCACGCAGCGCCACCTGGCGCGCATCATCGCCAAACAGGAGCAAAGCATGGTGACCTCACTCGCCGCGCTGGCGGTGGCGATCCTGGCTGCGCGTTCCAATCCGCAGGTTGCCAATGCCGCCATGGCGACAGCGCAAGCGACTTCCATCCAGACCCAGCTCGACTTCACCCGCGAGCACGAGCGCGAGGCCGACCGCATTGGCATGCAGACGCTGACCCAGGCCGGATTCGATCCGCGCGGCGCGGCTTCTTTCTTCGAACGGCTGCAAAAATTCAACCGCTTGTACGAAAACAACGCACCGGAATACCTGCGCACTCACCCGATCACCAGCGATCGCATTGCCGATCTGCAGAACCGCCTGGAAAACAAGCCCTATAGGCAGGTTCCGGACAGCCTGGAATTTCAGCTGGTGCGCGCCAAGCTGCGCGCCGACGAAGGGACGCCGCAGCAAGCGATCGCCCACTTCGAGGAAGCGCTGCGCGAAAAGAAATACAGCAGCGAAGCCGCCAGCCGCTACGGCCTGGCAGCCGCCCTGTTGCGCGCCAAGGAGACCGCGCGCGCCGAGCAGGAACTGGCACAATTGCGCAAAGCCACTGCGCCCAACGCAATTATCGAAAACCTGGGTGCCCTGATCAAGACTGCCGCCGGCCCGCAAGGCGCCGCCCTCGCCCAGTACCAGGCGGCACTGAAAAGCTTTCCCAATCACCGTGCGCTGGTGTACGGCTATGCCGAAGCCCTGCTGCAGAACCGCCACAGCGGCGATGCGCTGAAGCTGGTCGGCGACCGGCTGCGCCGCTTCCCCAACGACGGCCGGCTCTACGAATTGCAGGCGCAAGGCTACGCCATGCAGGGCAAGATGCTGCTCTCCCACCAGGCGCAGGCCGAAGCCTATACGCGCCAGGGCAACCTGGTCGCGGCCATCGAGCAGCTGCAGCTCGGCTTGAAGGCGGGCGACGGCGATTTCTACCAGCTTTCCATTGCCGAGGCACGGCTCAAGGCATTGCGCGCCGAACATGCCGAACTCGCCAAGAAACCCTAGCTTGGTAGGGTGGAGGTACTTGAAAAATTCATCGACAGCGTCAATATGGTTTTACTATGATTAAAGGAAGCGAATGGGTAGCAAGCGTCAAGAAACTCCGGTACTGGAAACGGTAAGAAGCAGGCTGAAGTCCCCGCCGCTGTTCAACGTGGTGCTGCTGAACGACGATTTCACGCCGATGGAGTTTGTCGTCGAGGTACTGCAGCAATATTTTTCCAAGACCCTCGAACAAGCGACGGAAATCATGCTCAAAGTACATACTGAAGGCGCTGGCCTGTGTGGGGTGTACCCCAAGGACATCGCCGCCACCAAGGTCGAACAGGTCGTGGCATTCGCCCGCCAGCATCAACATCCGCTGCAATGCGTGATGGAGGGAAATTGAAATGATCGCACAGGAACTTGAAGTCTCGTTGCATATGGCTTTCATGGAAGCGCGCCAGAAGCGCCATGAGTTCATTACCGTGGAGCATCTGCTGCTGGCCATGCTGGACAACCCCAGCGCGGCCAAGGTGCTGCGCGCCTGCGCCGCCGACATCGACGAGCTGCGCAAAACCCTCGCCGACTTCGTCACCACCCAGACTCCCACCCTGGCCGGCTCGGGCGAAGTGGACACGCAACCCACCCTGGGCTTTCAGCGCGTGATCCAGCGCGCCATCCTGCATGTGCAATCCTCGGGCAAGAAGGAAGTGACCGGCGCCAACGTGCTGGTGGCGATTTTCGGCGAGAAAGATTCCCATGCGGTGTATTTCCTCAGCCAGCAGGGCATTTCCCGCTTCGACGTGGTGAACTACATCTCCCACGGCATCAGCAAGGTGGCGGAAGGCCCGTCGGCGCGGCCCGAGACAGAGCAGGAGGCAGAGCAGGAAAGTGCCCCCGCCGGCGCACTGGACAACTTCACCCTGAACCTGAATGTTCAGGCTCTGGCCGGCAAAATCGACCCGCTCATCGGGCGCGAGCTTGAACTGGAGCGGACCATACAAACCCTGTGCCGCCGCCGCAAGAACAACCCGCTGCTGGTCGGCGAGGCCGGCGTCGGCAAGACCGCCATTGCGGAAGGGCTGGCGCGGCGCATCGTCGAGGGCGAGGTGCCCGAAGTGCTGGCCGGGAGCACGGTGTACTCGCTCGACATGGGCGCGCTGCTGGCTGGCACCAAGTACCGCGGCGATTTCGAACAGCGCCTCAAGGCGGTACTGAAGCAGCTCAACGAGGATCCGCACGCCATCCTGTTCATTGACGAGATCCACACCCTGATCGGTGCCGGAGCGGCTTCCGGCGGCACGCTCGACGCTTCCAACCTGCTCAAGCCCGCCCTGAGTTCCGGGCAGATGCGCTGCATCGGCGCCACCACTTACAACGAGTATCGCGGCATCTTCGAGAAGGATCACGCCTTGTCGCGGCGCTTCCAGAAGATCGACGTGCCCGAGCCCAGCGTGGAGGAAACCGTGGCCATCCTGCGCGGGCTGAAATCGCGCTTCGAGGCCCACCACGGCGTCAAGTACACCGCCGCTGCACTGACCACGGCGGCGGAACTGTCGGCGCGCTACATCAACGATCGCCACCTCCCCGACAAGGCCATCGACGTGATCGACGAGGCCGGGGCTGCGCAGCGCATCCAGCCGAAATCCAAGCAGAAGAAGACCATCACCAACAAGGAAATCGAGGAGATCATCGCCAAGATCGCGCGCATCCCGCCGAAGAGCATTTCCAGCGACGATCGCAACGCCCTCAAGACCCTCGATCGCGACCTCAAGTCGGTGGTGTTCGGACAGGACAAGTCCATCGATGCGCTCGCCTCCGCGATCAAGATGGCGCGTTCCGGCCTCGGCAATCCGCACAAGCCGATCGGCGCCTTCCTGTTTTCCGGCCCGACCGGCGTCGGCAAGACCGAAGTGGCTCGGCAGCTGGCCTACACCCTGGGCATCGAGCTGATCCGCTTCGACATGTCCGAATACATGGAGCGGCACGCGGTATCCCGCCTGATCGGCGCCCCGCCCGGCTATGTCGGTTTCGAACAGGGCGGACTGCTGACCGAGCAGATCACCAAACACCCTTATGCGGTGCTGCTGCTCGACGAAATCGAAAAAGCCCACCCCGACATCTTCAACATCCTGCTGCAGGTGATGGATCACGGCACGCTCACCGACAACAATGGCCGCAAGGCGGACTTCCGCAACGTGATCATCGTCATGACCACCAACGCCGGTGCCGAATCGCTGACCAGGAGCAACATCGGCTTCACCACCGCGCGGCAGCAAGGCGATGAAATGGCGGAAATCAAGCGGCTGTTCAGTCCGGAGTTCAGGAACCGCCTCGACGGCACCATTTCCTTCGCGCCGCTCAGCCGCGAGGTCATCCTGCGCGTGGTGGACAAGTTCCTGATGCAGCTGGAAGAACAGCTCCACGAGAAAAAAGTGGAGGCCGTGTTTACCGATGCCCTGAAGGATCATCTGGCCAAGCACGGCTTCGATCCGGCCATGGGCGCGCGACCGATGGCGCGGCTGATTCAGGACACCATCCGCAAGGCGCTGGCGGACGAACTGCTGTTCGGCCGACTGGCCCATGGCGGCAAGGTAGTGGTGGATATCGACGAGCAGGAGAAGGTGCTGCTCGAATTCGCCGAGAACAGCGAAAAGGCCGTCAGCGTTTAACGAAAACTCGCGAAGCGAGCGGCAAAAAAGGCGCAGGATTCAAGAAATCCTGCGCCTTTTTTTATTTAAAACCTGGCCGGCTGATTTACTTCTTTTTTTCCACCTTGCAAGTACTCATGCCGAACAGACTGTAGGCCGGGCACCAGTTCATCAGCCCGGTGGCCAGGGGAACGATGCCGATCAGGCCAACCCACAGCGGCAACACGCCGGCAACGCCCAGACCCAACAGCGCCAAACCGGCCACAATGCGAACCACCCTGTCAACACCACCTACATTTGCTTTCATCTTCACATCCTCCAGTCAAAAAATGTTGCCGTGGTTAAATCATAGGCGCGATGGCGCTGGATGTCTGTGACTTTGGTTACATTCACGACGAAGCTTGCGCAATGTTGCGCAGCACGGCTGCATCGAGAATTCTGATCTGTTCCCGGCCCAGCGCAACCAGGCCCTGATCCTGAAAATTTTTCAGCAGCCGGCTGATCATCTCGCGCACGCTGCCGAGTTCGTCCGCCAGACCCTGATGGGTGGCATTGACAACTTCGCCCTTCGCCAGCAGCAGCGCCGCCAAACGCTGATCGAGCTTGTGAAAAGCCACTTCTTCCACCAGTTGCATCAGGTCGGCGAGGCGTTCGCCGAACAGGTTGAAAATAACCGCACGAAAAGGCGGATGCTGCTCGATCAGCTGGGTAAACAATGCCCTCGGCACCACCACCGCCGTCAAGTCATGTTCCGCCACGCCGCGCGCCGGATAGGCGGAGTTGCCCAACAAACAGCTGCTGGTGATGATGCAGCTTTCGCCGGGCAGAACGCGGTAGAGCTGGAGTTCGCGCCCGTTCGCCCCGGCCTTGGCCACGCGCACCGAGCCCGACAGCAGCATGGGGAAAGCCTGGCACGGGCCGCGCGACTCGAACAGCACAGTCCCCGCCGGTGCTTCGATATAGGCAGCCTCCTGGTCGAGCCGCCGCCACAGATCGGCGGGGACATTCCGCAGCGCCGGAAACAGGGCGAGAAGATTATCCTTGATGATGCCGTCCATCTCATTGTCCCGAATGCAGCCCGTAGCGGTTCAGTTTGCGGTACAGGGTGCGTTCGCTGATGCCGAGAATATCCGCCACCGTGCGACGATGGCCCTTGTGCCGCTCCAGCAAATCCTGGATATGGCGAATTTCCATTTCCTCGATGGAAAGCGTCGAGCCCCCGGCAACAGCGGCATCCTCGGCACGGCCCTTCGCTTGCGGCGCTTTTTGCGGTCTCGCGCCGTTCGTCCCCTCGAACTGGATGTGCCTGGCATGGATGATCCCGTTGGCGGTCAGGGCGGCCGCTTTCTGCAACACGTTGCGCAGCTCGCGCACGTTGCCCGGATAATCGTAGCCCATCAGGCGGGTAACGGCGTCGGCGCCAAGCCGCGGAGGACGCTTCCCCGTTCCGCTGATGCGGCCAAGCAGCGCATCGGCCAGCGCGGGAATATCCTGGCGCCGCTCGCGCAAGGAAGGAAGCGTCACATCGATGCCGGCGATGCGGTAATAGAGATCCTCGCGGAACTGGCCCTGGTCGACGCGGTCCAGCAGATTGCGGTTGGTGGCGGAAATGATGCGCACGTCCGCCTTCAGGGTTTCAGTCCCGCCGACCCGGCGGAATTCTCCCGTTTCCAGCATGCGCAGCAGCTTGGGTTGCATGGACAGGGGGATTTCGCCGATTTCGTCGAGAAACAGCGTGCCGCCATCCGCCAGTTCAAACAATCCCTGCTTGCGTCCGACGCAGCCGGTGAAGGCGCCGCGCTCGTGGCCGAAGAATTCGCTCTCGAACACCGATTCAGCGATAGCGGCGCAATTGACCGAGACATACGGACTGCCGCTCCGGGTCGATTGCTTGTGCACGAATTCCGCCGCCAGTTCCTTGCCGACGCCGCTTTCCCCGTACAGCAGTATCGGCGCGTCCGACTCGGCCACGCGTCCCAGCTTGTCCGCACATTCGAGGAAGGCGGGTGAATGACCGATCATGCGCATCTCGTCGCAATCCAGGTCTTCAGAAGATCCCAATGGCTCGATGGCCTCACCCAGGTAAAGTCGACCATCCCGCCCGTTAATCGGATGCCCCTTGAGGCGCACCCGCTCGGCGCGATTGTGATTGTCGTAATGAATATGCATTACCTGGCAAGCCTCACCGGTTGCAAATACCTTCTGGTGTGGACAGACCTCGCCGTTCTCGTGACAGGGAACGGAGGAATGATGGGAAATTTCGTGGCACAAGCGGCCCACAATCTCATCCGGACTCATGCCATACACCTGACAATAAGCATGGTTTGCAGAAACCACTCGGTAATCCTTATCGATCAGGACGAATGGATTTTCCTGGATATTGATCAGGGATTGCAGGTCGAGAGAAAGATCGTTCATTTTGGCATCACCTCATGACAGATTGTCATGACACAGTATAACCATGACCAAGCTTCCATGTAAATCAAAAAGTTGCTGCCTCAACAGGCTGAGAAAACATTTATTTCATGAATGACTATACTGTCATATTGGCATGACAGCCTGACATCACGGAAATCACGCCAATTAAATTCCATTAACAATCAACAAGGTGCGTCCTGGCACGCCGATTGCTAATGGATTTACCACAACCCCAATAAATGGAGAAACCAATGGCCGCGAAATGGATACTGCGCGAAGGCGTAAAAATGGACGACGCTACTGCGAGCGAAGTCGCCAAGATCGCCTGTGCGCTGAAATCCCTGTCAGCCTACACCAGCCTGGCGATGGAAAGCGAGGATGCGCCGGAAGACCTGCAAGCCATCGTAGACGAAGGGCTTGAGGCGATGACCCGGATTTTCGTCTGGTAATTCGGGATTGCTCCCGGTAAAAAAACGCTACCCCGGAAAAACTCTTAACCCATAAGGAACTGTGCACATGGCACATATCATCATTCTCGGCGCAGGCATAGGCGGTATGTCGTGCGCGTACGAAATGCGGGAGCAGGTTCGCCCCGAAGACAAGGTCACGGTGATTTCGGACTCTCCGCTCTTTCAATTCGTCCCTTCCAACCCCTGGGTTGCCGTCAACTGGCGCACCAAGGAAGACATCACCTTCCCCATCGCGCCCTATTTAGAGCGCAAGGGTATCAACCTGATCGCGACACCGGCGAAGCGCGTTCATCCCGAGAAGAACCAGGTCGAACTGACCGACGGCCAAATCGTCGACTATGACTTCCTCGTCATCGCCACCGGACCGAAGCTCGCCTTCGACGAAGTGGAAGGCATGGGGCCAGGCAAGAACACTCATTCCATCTGCCACGTCGATCACGCAGTGGATGCCGGCAAGGCATGGGACCAGTTCATACGGGATCCGGGCCCAATCGTAGTGGGTGCCGCGCAGATGGCTTCCTGCTATGGGCCTGCCTATGAATTCGCCATGATCATGGACACCGACCTGCGCAAACGCAAGATCCGCGACAAGGTGCCGATGACCTTCGTCACCGCCGAACCCTACATCGGCCATCTCGGCCTGGGCGGCGTAGGCGACTCCAAGGGACTGATGGAATCCGCCATGCGCGACCGCCACATCAAGTGGATTTGCAATGCCAAGGTCACCAAGGTCGAGCCGGGCAAGATGTTCGTCACCGAACTGGACGACATGGGCAACGTCAAGAAGGAACACGAACTGCCGTTCAAGCACTCGATGATGCTGCCGGCGTTCAAGGGCGTGGATGCCGTGTTCGGCATCGAGGGGCTGGCCAACCCGCGCGGCTTCATCCTGATCGACCCGTTCCAGCGCAACCCGAAATACAACAACATTTACGCAATCGGCGTGTGCGTCGCCATCCCGCCGGTGGAGGCCACCCCGGTGCCGACCGGCGCGCCCAAGACCGGCTACATGATCGAAACCATGGTCACCGCCACGGCGCACAACATCCGCGCCGTGCTCGACGGCAAGGAGCCGGATTACAAGGCCACCTGGAACGCCATCTGCCTGGCCGACTTCGGCGACACCGGCGCCGCCTTCGTGGCGCTGCCGCAGATCCCGCCGCGCAACGTCAACTGGTTCAAGGAAGGCAAGTGGGTGCATCTGGCCAAGATCGCCTTCGAGAAATACTTCATCCGCAAGATGAAAAAGGGCACCACCGAGCCGATCTACGAGAAATACGTGCTCGGCGTGCTCGGCATCAAGAAGAAAAAATAAAGCATTATCTATTTTGTTGTGTCTCCGTTTTGGGGCGGCTTCGGCCGCCCCCTTTTTTTTGAGGTTGCGGCCAATCCCACTTTTCAAGAAGGGTTAAGCAGTAAGCAGCCTGTCAATAACGGATATAATAAAGAATTGTCGAAATACCATCATTTTTTTGAGCGCATACCATGCTGAAAGCCTATCGTGACCATGCCGCCGAGCGCACTGCGCTTGGCCTGCCGCCGCTACCTCTGAACGCGGAACAAACCACGGCCCTGAGCGAATTATTGAAGAGCCCGCTTGCGGGAGAGGGCGCCTTCCTCGTCGATCTGCTGGAAAACCGTATCCCTGCCGGCGTCGACGACGCGGCCAAAGTAAAGGCAGCCTTCCTCGCCGATATCGCCAACGGCAGGACAGACTCGCCGCTGGTCAGCAAACAGCACGCGGTGAAACTGCTCGGCACCATGCTTGGCGGATATAACGTTACCGCCCTGATTTCCCTGCTCGACACTGACCTCGCTACCGACGCGGCCGAGGCGCTGAAGCGAACCATCCTGATTTTCGACGCCTTCCAGCAGGTTGCCGACCGGATGCAGGCAGGCAACGCCCACGCCAAATCCCTGATTCAGTCCTGGGCCGAGGGGGAATGGTTCACCGCCAAGCCCGCGCTGGCGGAAACCATCAAAACCGTGGTGTTCAAGGTGCCGGGGGAAACCAACACCGACGACCTTTCTCCCGCCCAGGCAGCCTGGTCGCGCCCTGACATTCCGCTCCACGCCAAGGAAATGCTGGTCGCCAAGATGCCGGATGCGCTCGGCACCATCGCCAAGCTGAAGGAAAAGGGTTTGCCCCTGGCCTATGTCGGCGATGTGGTCGGCACCGGTTCCTCGCGCAAATCCGCGATCAACTCGGTGCAATGGCATATGGGCGCGGACATTCCCCATATCCCCAACAAGCGCACCGGCGGCATCGTGCTGGGCAGCAAGATCGCGCCGATCTTCTTCAACACCGCCGAGGACTCCGGCGCGCTGCCGATCGAGTGCGACGTTTCCGCCATGAACACCGGCGACGTCATCATCATCCATCCCTACCAGGGCCAAGTCACCGACGAGGCCGGCAAGCTCATCGCCAGTTTCACCCTGGCTCCGGTCACGCTGGCGGATGAAGTCCGCGCCGGCGGCCGCATCCCGCTGATCATCGGCCGCGGCCTCACCACCCAGGCGCGCGCCGCTCTCGGCCTGCCGCCCTCGACCCTGTTCGCCCTGCCCACTCCAGTTGCGGACACCGGCAAGGGCTACACCCTGGCGCAGAAGATGGTGGGTCGCGCCTGCGGCGTCGCCGGCGTGCGCCCCGGCACTTATTGCGAGCCGAAGATGGCCACCGTCGGCTCGCAGGACACCACCGGCGGCATGACCCGCGACGAACTGAAAGAGATTGCCTGCCTCGGCTTCTCCGCCGATCTGGTGATGCAGAGCTTCTGCCACACTGCGGCCTACCCCAAGCCGGTGGACATCAAGCTGCAGCATACCCTGCCCGAATTCATGTCCAGTCGCGGCGGCGTGAGTCTCAAAGCGGGCGACGGCGTGATCCACTCCTGGCTGAACCGCATGCTGCTGCCCGACACTGTCGGCACCGGCGGCGATTCCCACACCCGCTTCCCGATCGGCATTTCCTTCCCTGCCGGTTCCGGCCTGGTAGCCTTCGCCGCCGCCATGGGCATGATGCCGCTGGACATGCCGGAATCGGTGCTGGTGCGCTTCAAGGGCCAGATGCAGCCGGGCATCACCCTGCGCGACCTGGTCAATGCCATCCCCTATGCCGCGATCCAGGAAGGCACCATGACGGTCGGCAAGCAGGGCAAGAAGAACGTGTTCTCGGGCCGCATTCTGGAAATTGAGGGCCTTCCGGATCTGAAGGTGGAGCAGGCGTTCGAACTCGCCGATGCCTCGGCCGAGCGATCCGCAGCCGCCTGCACGGTACGCCTCAACAAGGAACCGGTGATCGAGTATCTCAATTCCAACGTCGCCCTGCTCAGCAACATGATCGAGAACGGCTACCAGGATGCTCACACCCTGCAACGCCGCATCGACGCCATGAAAGCCTGGCTGGCCAAGCCCGAGCTTCTGGCGCCGGATGCCGATGCGGAATACGCCCATGTGATCGAGATCGATCTCGCCACCATCAAGGAACCTCTGGTCGCCTGCCCCAACGATCCGGACGACATCAAACCGCTGTCCGCCGTCGCCGGCGACAAGATCGACGAGGTATTCATCGGCAGCTGCATGACCAACATCGGGCATTACCGCGCCGCCTCGAAAATGCTCGAGGATGCCGGTCTGATCACGCCCCGCCTGTGGGTGGTACCGCCGACCCGGATGGACGAAGCCGAACTCAGGGAAGAAGGCGTCTACGGCGTTTTCGGCCGCGCCGGCGCGCGCACCGAAATCCCGGGCTGCTCCCTGTGCATGGGTAACCAGGCGCGGGTGGCGGACCATGCCACGGTGTTCTCCACCAGCACGCGCAACTTCGACAACCGGATGGGCAAGGGCGCCCGCGTCTACCTTGGCTCGGCCGAACTGGCAGGGGCTTGCGCGCGTCTGGGGCGCATCCCGACGGTGCAGGAGTACCTTGATCTGGTAAACAGCAAGATCGCTCCCGAGACCGACAATATCTACCGTTACCTCAACTTCGACCGGATGGAGGAATACCGTCCGCGCAAGATCATTAAACTGACGCAGGTATAGCAAGAAAATGAAACTGATCATGACCCCGACCAGCCCGTTCGCGCGCAAGGTGCGCATCGTCCTGGCGGAAAAACGCATCGAATACGAACAGGTAGTAGACAGCCCGTGGGAAGCGGGCACCCACGTCCCCGACTACAACCCGCTCGGCATGGTGCCGGTGCTGGTGCTGGACGACAACCACGCCCTGTTCGATTCGCGCGTGATCGTCGAATATCTCGACACTGTCAGCCCGGTGTCCCAGTTGATTCCCAAGGACAGCCGCCAGCGTCTGGCGGTGCGCCGCTGGGAAGCGCTGGCCGATGGCATCTCCGACGCCGCCGCTGCGATCTACATCGAGAAGAAACGTCCCGAATCGCAGCAGAGCCCTGAATGGATCGTACGCCAGGAACAGAAAGTGTTCCGCGGCCTCGAAGCGATGGCGGAAGAGTTGGGAGGCAAGAACTGGTGCACCGGCGAATTCTTCAATCTTTCGGATATCGCCATGGGATGCGCACTGGGCTACCTCGACCTGCGCTTTCCCGAGATCGAATGGCGCAAGGCTCACCCGGTGCTGGCCCGCCTCGCCGACAAACTGTCGCAGCGGCCGTCTTTCAAGGAAACCCTGCCACCTGCCGCTTAAAGTGTGAGCACCACCCGGATAAGCTCCGGGTTAGCTGCTATATTTCAAGCATGGTCCGCACCCTCAGCCTGCTCCTGCTCTGCCTCGCTCTGCCGCTCACCTCGTGGGCGGCGGGCGAAACCGTGGCTTACACCTCGCTGGTCATCACCCAACCTGCTGCGGAAGAAACCATCCACGACAATACCGGCACCCTGGCCGTGGAACTGGCGCTATCACCTGCACTGCAAATCGAGCAAGGGCACCGGATCAAGCTGCTGCTGGACGGCACGGCAATGCCCGTCACGGGAACGACAAGCCTGACGCTTACGGAAATCGACCGCGGCGCCCACACCCTGCAAGCCGCGGTGGAGGATCAATCAGGGGCAGTTTTGATCGTGTCAGAGCCGGTCAGCTTCTATATGTGGCGTGCCTCAGCCCTGTTCCGCCGTCACTGAATCACACCTCCCCCCAGGCACACTTCGCTCTCGTACACCACCACCGACTGGCCCGGCGTCACGGCCCATTGCGGCTGGGCGAAATCAATCTCGCAGCTTTCCCTGTCCACGCGACGGATGCAGCAAGGCGCATCCGCCTGGCGGTAGCGAATCTTGGCACCATAGACCCAGTCCGTGTGGGGCGGATGGCCTGACACCCAGGACAGGTCGGCGGCGACCAGTGCTTCCCTGAACAAGGCGGGATGGTCATGCCCCTGCACCACGATCAGCACGTTGCGCGCCATGTCCTTGCCGGCGACGAACCACGGCTCGCCCTGCCCTCCGATGCCCAGCCCCTGCCGCTGGCCGATGGTGTAATAGGCCAGCCCCTCGTGCCGCCCCACCACTTTGCCTTCCGGCGTTTCCATGTCGCCCGGCTGCTTCGGCAGGTAGCGGGAAAGGAATTCGCGAAACGGACGCTCGCCGATGAAGCAGATGCCGGTGCTGTCCTTCTTGGCATGGACCGGCAAACCGGCCTCGCGGGCAATCTCGCGCACCTCGCGCTTGTAGATCTCGCCCAGCGGGAACAGGGTCCGGGACAGCTGCGCCTGGTTGAGACGGTGCAGGAAATAGCTCTGGTCCTTGCTGCCGTCTTCCGCCTTGAGCAGCTCGAACAGCCCGGCCCGCTCCCGCACCCGGGCATAATGCCCGGTGGCGATCTTGTCGGCGCCGAGCGCGATGGCATGGTCGAGAAAGGCCTTGAACTTGATTTCGGAATTGCACAGCACGTCCGGATTGGGGGTGCGGCCGGCCTGGTATTCGCGCAGGAACAGCGCGAATACCCGCTCGCGGTATTCCCTGGCGAAATTGACCGCCTCGACCTCGATGCCGATCTTGTCGGCCACCGCCAGCACGTCCATGAAATCCTGCTTGGCCGGGCAATAGCCTTCGGTGTCGTCATCCTCCCAGTTCTTCATGAACAGGCCGACCACATCATACCCCTGCCGCTTCAGCAGCAACGCCGCGACAGCGGAATCCACCCCGCCCGACATGCCCACCACCACACGCTTATTTCTCATTGGGTTTCGCTCCAGCTAGCCATTCTTCCAGCGGCACCACGAATGCCGGTTGTCCGTTGTCTAAAAACCAGGAATCCACCGCGAACTCCCGGCCAGTCTCTTTTTCCGCAATACGCGCCGCCCAGTGGTCGTCCAGCAGACGCGGCGCCCTCTTCACCGGTTCCAGAACAAGATGGGACTTAAGCCAGCCCTTGCTTTCAAGCAGGCGCAGATAACTGGTGGCATTGGCAGATTCATCAATGCAATCCATCCGCCCATCCACGCCGTCATCGTTCACATTGCGGCCTTTATCGGCCCGGGTCGGAGTCTGCAGTCCGGCAACAACTTCGAACAGTCCGATCACCAGGGAAATCGCCTCGCGTTCCTCGACTGCATCCGTTGCCCGCAGCAACAACCTTCTGGCTGCGTGCAGTTCGTTCACCCGAAGATCAACCCTGGCGGTTACGGCGCAGTCATAGTTGTAGCAGATGCTGACTTCGTCGGCCTGCGCGGCCAGGCCGAAACACAGCATCACTATTAACCACGCCCGCATCAGGAAAAGTGGGTAACCAGTTCCAGAGGATAGCGCGTGCCGGCCAGATAATCCTCAACGCACTGGAGCACCAACGGGCTGCGATGACGCTCTGCCGTGGCACGAATTTCTTCCTGACTCAGCCACACCGCGCGCAGGATACCGCTATCCAGCCGTCGTTGCGGCTCGTGCCCATGTACCCTCCCGGCAAAGGCAAAGCGCAGGTAGGTGATGTCCTTGCCGGGGTGGCGCCAGCGATAAATGCCCAGCAACCATTCCGGAGTGAAATGATAAGCGGTTTCTTCCAGCGCTTCGCGAGCCGCGCCCTGCGCCAGGGTCTCATCCGCTTCCCAGTGGCCGGCAGGCTGATTGAAGCGTACTCCCTCACCGGTTTCTTCCTCCACCATGAGGAATTTTCCATCCAGCTCGATCACCGCCGCCACGGTGACATTGGGCTTCCAGATCATCGGCTTCCCCTGCAAAAATAGGCAATTTTATCGCTTTTCGAGTTCGATTCAAAACCGGCAGGTCCAAGTGTAGAATTGAACCTAAAAAAGATTAACCACGAATGACACGAATATTCACGAATAAACACGAATAATTCAGATGCAATCCTCGTGCCGCCTGGAGGCGCCTACTTTTGGCACCGAACAGGTGAATCGGGCAAACCAACCGATTATTCGTGAACATTCGTGTTTCATTCGTGTAAATTCGTGGTTATAAGCTTTTTCTAGATTGAAAACCATTTAAGGAAAATGCCATCTTGAACAAAGCAGTCGTGCTACTGTCGGGCGGACTGGATTCCGCCACCACGCTTGCCATCGCCCGCAGCGAGGGATACGCCTGCTATTGCCTGAGCCTGGATTACGGCCAGCGCCACGGCTCGGAACTGGAAGCTGCACAGCGTGTTGCCGCCGCGCTAGGGGCCAGCGAGCAGCGCACGATCAAGCTCGATTTGACGGCATTCGGCGGCTCGGCCCTGACCGACGAAAAAATTGCCGTGCCGACTGCGCCAGCAACCGGCATCCCCGTGACCTACGTGCCGGCACGCAACACCATCATGCTGTCGCTCGCGCTGGCCTGGGCGGAAGTGCTGCGCAGCCGCGACATCTTCATCGGCGCCAATGCGGTGGACTACTCCGGCTACCCGGACTGCCGCCCCGAATATCTTGAAGCCTTCGAGAAAATGGCCAACCTGGCCACCAAATCCGCAGTCGAAGGCAATACCCTACACATTCGCGCTCCCCTGGTCGCCCTCTCGAAAGCGGAAATCATCCGCCGTGGCATTGCACTGGGCGTGGACTACCGCCTCACCGTTTCCTGCTACCAGGCAGGAGAGGATGGATCAGCCTGCGGAACCTGCGATTCCTGCCGCTTGCGCCGCCAGGGATTCGCCAGCGCGGGAATTGCCGACCCCACCCGCTACCGGCTTGAAACGAAGTAGCTGAATTTAGTTCGAACAGACTATGTATAAATATTGCATTTAACTATAGAATCAAACAAATATAATAAACAACTCGATGGAAGGATAAACAGATGGTCTTTGAAAGCTTTGCGCCAGCTCAATCGTTTTTTCTTTGGGCCACCTTTGGCATCGCCCTGATCATGGGGGCACTCGTAAACAAGACCAATTTCTGCACCATGGGCGCGGTTTCCGACTGGGTCAACATGGGCGACACAGGCCGCCTGCGTGCCTGGCTGTTTGCGATTGCGGTGGCGATGCTGGGCGTAGCGGTCCTCGAAGCCGGCGGCCTCGTTAAACTGGCCGCCACCTTCCCGCCCTACCGCGCAAACCAGCTGGTCTGGGCCGAAAACCTGCTGGGCGGACTGATGTTCGGCATCGGCATGACGCTCGCTTCCGGTTGCGGCAACAAAACCCTGATCCGCATCGGCGGCGGCAACCTCAAATCCATCATGGTCCTGGCCATCATCGCGATCATTGCCTACTACATGGTCAATCCATTCCCGGGCTCGGACAAGACGCTGTTCACCGTGCTGTTCTACGACTGGATACGCCCGCTCGCCGTTACCCTGCAAACCAACCAGGACCTGGGCGCAATCGTCGCCGGCAGCGGTAGCGCTGCAACACCGCGGCTGGCGATCGGCGGCCTGCTTGCGCTGGCGCTCATCGGCTTTGCATTCCTGTCCGCCGATTTCCGCAGCAACTTCGACAATATCCTGGGCGGCCTGGTGGTGGGTCTGGCCGTGCTGGCAGCCTGGTACATCACCAGCAACGTGCTGGTGAGCGCCGACGGACAGTCCTTCTCCCTGCAGAACTTCGTCGCCGAACAATGGGACATGTACGCCAAACCGGAAGAACTGAAACCCGCAGACAGCCGGCCGCTCTCGACCCAATCCTTTACCTTCATCAACCCCATGGGCCAGACTTTCGGCTACATGATGGCCGGCTTCAAGCTCACCGCGCTGACTTTCGGCGTCATGTCGGTTTTCGGCGTAATCCTGGGGTCCTTGCTGTGGTCCCTGGTGAGCAAAAGCTTCCGCATCGAGTGGTTCGTTTCAGTGCAGGACTTTTTCAACCACTTCGTTGGCGCGATCCTGATGGGTTTCGGCGGCGTGCTGGCGATGGGTTGCACCATCGGCCAGGGAGTGACCGGCGTTTCCACACTCGCGGTCGGCTCCATCATCACCCTGCTGGCCATCATTGCAGGCAGCGCCTCCACAATGAAATATCAGTACTGGAAAATGATGCGGGAAGCCTGATTTAATCAAGACATTAACGTCACGAGGCCCCGCTGGACGGGGCCTTTCTCTTGACAGAAAACTCATGCCACGGCATAATCGCTGTTTTTCGGGGGTCGTTAGCTCAGCCGGTAGAGCAGCGGACTTTTAATCCGTTGGTCGCCAGTTCGAATCTGGCACGGCCTACCAAGAAATACAGAGGGTTAGTCAGTGATGACTAGCCCTTTTCATTTTTGGGCGTGACAGAAACGTGAAAATTGCACCACGTTCCCGCCTTTACCGTTCTCGATTCTTGCGGCAGCAACCGCCAAATGCTCGGTTGCATACTTGGCATAGCGATCCACCATGCTTCGCGATTTCCAGCCGCCTAATTCCTTCAGCTCATCGCAGCTCGTGCCAGCCTGACGATGCCATGATGCCCAGGTATGTCTGAGATCATGGAAGCGAAAATCGTTTAATCCTGCTTTTGTCAACGCGGTATGCCATGCGCTGTTGGTCACTTCCCAGCGAATCGGCTTGCCGTGATAATTAAAGCAAAACTGCGGATGCTTGCCGAGCTGTTCTTCCAACACAGCAACCGCATCATGGTTTAACGGTACACCTCGCGGCGTTCCATTCTTGGTCTGGTTGAGCCAAGCCGTCCTGCGTTCCAGGCCAACCCGGTTCCATTCCAAGCCGGTAATCTCCCTTGCACGGCATCCAGTCGCTAACGCAAACCGAACTAACGCTGCCAAATGTTGAGGACAAACCGCAATCAAACGGTCAGCCTCTTCCCTTGTCAGCCAGCGGTCACGCTCGACCTCGCCGGTCAAAAGACGAATTTTAGGCATCCTGTCTATCCACTGCCATTCATCACGCGCCATACGAAGCAGGCTGCGAATCAGGGCAAGATAGCGGTTTACCGTAGCAGGTTTGTTTCCCTTCCCTAGTTCGCCTTGAATCACTGACCAAATCACATCACCTGTAATCTGATCAAGTACCAATAGCCCCAGGTAAGAATCCAGCTTGCGGCAAATTCGCCGGACATCCTCGATACTACGAAGATTCGCTTTTATAGTGAGATACCGGACAACAGCTTCTTGCCATAAACGTTGAGGCTTAATGCCGAAATGCGTTTCCCTGTAGGAATCCAGCTTGAGCTTGGCTAACAGGGCTTCCGCTTCTTCTCGGTGTTCAGTCCCAGCGCTTTGGCGTATTTTTGCGCCATTGGGTAATGTTGCATTGATCCACCAGTACCTTGAATCAGGCCTTCGGTAGACTCCAGTTTCACGGGCCATATAAACTCCTTTCCGGCCCGTCCTCGACGCTTATATTCTTCCAGCCAGTTGTCCAAGTCAACTTTGTCATAGACACAGCGCCGACCGAATTTAATGGCAGGGATGCCCAACTCTGACAGGAGCGTGACACCAATCCCCAAATATTCGGCGGCTTGTTCCTTGGTCAAACAGCGCACCGGAGGCAGCGGGAGGACGGGTTGATCTTCCATGTCATTCGCCGTCCGACTGTTTCCGGTACTGTGCTGCCAGCTTGTCTTGCTCGGCTTGTTTTTGGGCTTCTGTGGGTTCGTTGCCGTTCAGGATAGAATTGAACAGACGCGCCTTAATGGCGACTTTTTCCGCGATGTAGTCATCAAATGGCAGGCCCAGAAATTGGCTTTTGTCTGCATGGTAACTATACAAACCCGCAATAAAGGCTTCATATCCGGCATACAAATCTTTGATGCCTTCCCTCGCCATGAAGGAAATCAGCGTACTAAGTCCCATGCTGAACAGCTTGTCATCACCTGGCAATCGGGCAGCGCTAAAACGTGACGATAACGGCCCGCCGTTGGTTTCCCAATCCACCGAGGACAGATAGCCCCACAATGGATGAATCGGCCAGCGGGAACGGGTTTTATCGTCAGTGTTAGGCAGGGTCAGGCGTAGCCATTCCGTGGTGGCGTAGCTCCATAGGCCGTTGAGGTTAGCCAGAACATTACTCAGCTTGGGCAGACCCTTTTGCGTGAGCACTTCCCGCTTGATTTCGAACTCTAGCCGCCAGACTTTATCCGTGCCATTCCAGCCAGCCATCTTCCAGAGCTTGTGGAGATAGAATTTCTTGGATACCGTTTCAATTTCCAGGGTTTTATCGTAAAGGCGGCAACTGATGACGCCACCTACGCCAACGACCCAGCCGGAGAAATTACCGTCCACCGAATATTGGTTGATGCCTGAACCCCGAGTGACCCAATCACGACGATTCCAGCTTTCCATATCCTCTGAGCTGACAAAATCAACAAAGAGATCAATCCGACTAGCGTTGGCAGATTCATTGATGGTGCCAAATTGTTCCAGGATATGTTGGAGAGATTTCTCCGCTTCGGCAGGGCCAACATGGGTCAGGTATTCGCTGGATAACTTCACATAGGCCAGCGGCATGGCCTTACTGCGGGAGAGCTGAATTCTAAAAGCGTTGTCTTCAAGGATGTAGGGGAATAGCTTTGCGCCTTTGTCCTTCACTTCGAAGACATGGCCCTCTATCGGGTATTGAGCGAGAACTTTTTCGTGATCCTCTGGGGATTGGGCGATCTTTTTGAGTTCCGTTAGCTTGGCATCCACATCAGGGAATATTTCGCCAGGATAAGAGAGGTAAAGACTATCAACACCCCAGCGAAGGGCTTTGAAATACTCAGAATTGCAGTTATTGGGTACTCTGTTAGTAGGCGGCGTACCCTCAGAAGCCTCGCCGCTCTCCCGTCCGTCCGGCCCGCGCTGCGCGTGCGCTCGGGCGGTCGGTCGTTCGGCATCGGTGTTTTGTGTTGTTTCTGGTGACTGTAAGCCATTACCCGGCTCTTGATCTTGCATGATGTATCCTTCCGTTCGGCAGAGAGCGAAATGCTGTCTGCAACGGATATGGATTTTCTACATCATCAAGGGGGCTGTATCCCACCCAAAAATCCAGTTTTTAAGTGGTTGACACCTTCTTCATGTAAGTGTCGGCGAATTTGCGTAAGGCCTTGGTATTGCCACCGCCTGTTTCATTGCCGGAGTAAAGTTTCAGCTCTTTAACAAACAGCTGGTGGAGTTGATCATCACTCAAACTTATTGCGCCAGCTTCATGGAGCACTTCAAATACAAGGCGCATTTTTTGGAAATTGGCTTGTTCACGTTTCCCCATTTTGCCGTTTATGGCTGCCTTGAGCTTAGCAAAGAAACCGTTGTCTCTCAATAGCGTGGCCTTGCTGATTCTTTCAATCACGGGTTTGCAGCCGATTACCGTGGGATCAATGCGAATGGCATCGAATAGAGACTTCGGCGATTTATCATCATCAGACCGCACACGATCAATGAGTTCATTCAAAAAGCAGCCGTGATAAAGCACACAGCGCAGAGAGTTAAAAATCGACCAACTTACACCGAGAAAACCGGCAAGAATAGGCCTCAGTTCTTCAATCTCTTCCTTGCTAGGGGCTTCCATTTCATCGAAATGAGCGCTCACTTGCCCGACAATTTCCGGCAGCACGGCAATCTGATTTGTTGATGCGGCCATCTGCTTGAACCAGACCTGGGCTCGTTCATCTTGTGGCAATCCAGACAAGACGATGGCTAAATGCTCTTGAATCGGCAGCTCATATAGGTGACACCAACTAAACTTGATCGCATCGTCGCCTAAGAATTTGTCCTTGTCCTCAATAAGAAATTGCTGGGCTTCTTCGGCCTCGGCAGCAAAGAGGGGCCAGATTTTAAGAAATTCGCGCAGGTCTTCGGCTGCAATGCCTTTAGCGTAATTGGGGAAATTCATGGTTACCCTTTGGGATTATCAGCACAATCGATCAGGATCATATATCCATGATAACCTCAGCCCCTTGCGGGACTGGTCTTGTTGCAGACTGGCCATGCCAGACTGCGTTGCTGTTTAGTATCATAAATCGTCTTTTCGTGGCCCCATGCGGCCAGTCATGATAGCCGGTTTCGACCCGAAAGCGACTGTTAGCACCTTCGTGGCCACACAGTCGGCTAAGCGCCCAATAACAGTCATTAAATTCATTAAATTCCACGTAGTTTATTCCAATCAAACGAGCTTTATTGATTTGACGTATTATCAAGTAATATGCGGACATGGAAATTTATCGGGTTACTATGAATTAACGGCCTACAAAAAAACAGAACGCCTTATTATTAACAATAATACTGACCGGTGGGGCCATTGATTAACTGTTCATTAAGATAAGGAGACTGTGCGGTGGGTTTTAACACGTGGCAGGATTTTCAAAACTTCAAGCGGGAAGTGATGTTTGAGAACCGGTTCGTACATTCTCCCGCAGTATCGGAGTTTCTGTCGAATCTCAAGCGCACACTACAGCCTCGCGAACGCTCCATCGCTTTTGGGAACATCCTCTACCGTGGCCAAATTGGTTATGAAGAGTATGAATCAGAGGGTCAAACAATCATAAGCGGATTTCCTGCCGCACGAATGAAACCTCTCCCGTATAAAGGAAATGAGGGAAGAGCTAATCCAAAAGGCATTTCATACTTATACCTGTCAAATGAGGAAAACACTGCCTTGTCCGAGCTCCGTCCCCACCTTGGGCAGTACATTTCCTCTGCGCAATTCCGAGTGCAAAGAAACCTTCGCGTAGTTGATTGCTATTCTGTTCCTCGTCACTACTCGCACATTGAATGCATTTTCAATCCGCCGGTGTCTCAAGAGGAAATTGGGAATGCCGTTTGGTCGATGATCAATGCTGCTTTTACAAAGCCGGTAACGAATGCTGATGAGGCATGTGATTATGTGCCAACACAGATACTGGCGGAGTTTTTCAAATCTGAAGGCTTTGATGGGGTGTGTTTCAAGAGCAGCATGGGTGAAGGTTACAACTTCATTCTTTTCAATCTCGCTGATGCAGAGTTGATCAATTGCACGGTAATGGAAGCCAAAGAAGTTTCATACCAGTTCAGTGAATGTGCGAATCGATATTTCGTGCAAAGCGAAACATAACAATGCCGTCAACTAGGACGTCAAACTTTTCGCTACGTTCCAGGCTTTCCGCCTGTTACGGCTGGCGTTGGAGTTAAGAAATGAGCACGGAAATTAAATCTGCATTGAAGTCAGCACCGCTGATAATACGTGAGTATGTCAGAAGCCTGGAGGCGGAAAATTCGAAACTTCAGAAAAGCATAGCGAAACATGAGTGCAATGAAATTTCGAATAAGCACAAAATGGCCGAATTGAAAAAGAATCTCGACACATGTATAAAAAAAGGCCACTTGACTGTCGTAATTGATAGAAATGCTGCTAAAAAAACATAACAACTCATTCAAGTGCGTCAGCAAAATGTGTGCGAGGAAGCTGCGTATGAGATGCACTTCACCTCTTAGTTCAAACGCGTAATAAAAGACGTACTAAGAATTATCCCCAAATGTTCAACATTATTCAAAGGACATGCAAATGATTAAACAAATACAAGCACACAAATGGTCTGAAACTTTTCTAGAGCTTATGGGCAGAAAGGACAAGAACCTTAATATGGAAGAGTATGAGATTTGTGTGAATGAATGGAAAGGTGCTCACGAGAGCAAAATGGTACGATACTACATTTACACAATTATCCTTTTTTGTGGCGGTTTATGGGCAGTCTATGAGCAAACATGGTTTATGGCAGTTCTACTGTTGGCACTAGCAGCTAATTACAACCGTCAATCATCTCATCACATATTAATGTCTGAAATACTTGATGCACAAAACTTGCTTGCTAAACTTATTAATATGCCTTCTGAACAGCGCTCCGAACAAGAAAAAAGAGAAGGTATTGAACAAGAGGTTAGCGCATTCGCAGAAACCCACCCGCATTTTGATGAATTATCTGACACTATTGCTTCATTAATTAGTGAGGGCATGAGTCTCGAAAATGCCTATTTCAAAGCCTTAAATGAGAAGCAGAAAAACACATAACAAGGCAATTCAGCAAGGACGCGGCAAAAAGCGCAGCTCCTCTTAATTGCAACGTTGACGCTTTAGAAAATCCCAACAATCTCTTGTCTGGGTGACCGCTGTTCGCCATATTCCTGCCGGTTATTTTAGGGGGCTCACTGGTCGCTAGTGGCACGAATCTGACCTATGGGAACAGCAAAATAACAAACGTGTTAAAATTGACGCTTGTTAGCGGGTGTTGGCGAGTGAGGACGGGCCAATAACGTTATAAATCAATGCGTTGACGCACCTTTTAATCCGTTGGTCGCCAGTTCGAATCTGGCACGGCCTACCAGAAAATTCAAAGGGCTAGTCAGAAATGACTAGCCCTTTTCATTTTTAGAGCGCCCTGCGCTCTCATCTTCTTTCAAAACCGGGTAATTCGCCATGAAATGGGTCGTCAAGATTTTCTTCCGCAGCCTGAGATTCGTCATCGGCCCTTTCATTCTGTTTTGGGAGATCGTGACCACACCGAAGGGCATTGTTCGCCAACCCGAAGAGCAACGCCAGGTCGATCTGCAATGCCAGGGACTGATCCTCTATCAATTCAGGACCTGCCCATTTTGTATCAAAGTCCGGAGAGAGATCCGGCGCCTGTCGCTTAACATCGAACTACGTGATGCGCAAAAAGATCAACAGAATCGCGCAGCGCTATTGCAGGGCGGCGGCCAGATCAAGGTGCCCTGCCTGAAAATCACGGATGAACAGGGCAATGACCAGTGGATGTACGAATCTTCCGAGATCATCCAATATCTGCATGAGCGCTTTGCCTAGGAGGCTATTAACCAGCTTTGTGCTGAAACTTTGATGCAGCTTGGCCCGAATAAAATGCGGGTGGCGCCAACGGGCCGTTTCTCATCAGCAGCCCGGTCATTTCATTGCCGGGCAGTGGTTTGCTGAACAGGAATCCCTGCGCTTCGTTGCAATTGAGAGCGTGCAGAAATTTGAGCTGATCGGGTTTCTCCACACCTTCCGCGATCAGATTCATCTTGAGCCCCTGCGCCATTGCGCAAATCGCGGTCACGATCGAAACATTATTCGGGTCGCCGGGGAGTCCCCGCACAAAAGACTGGTCGATCTTGATGGTGTTGATAGGGAATTTCTGCAGGTAGCTCAAGGACGAATAACCGGTGCCGAAGTCATCCAGCGCGATCTTTATTCCCATGCTCGCCAGCATTTTAAGTTTTGCAATAATATGTTCGCCATCGTTCAGCAACGTGCTCTCAGTGACCTCCAGCTCAAGCATCGAACCGTCCAGATGGTATTCCTGCAATAGCTGCGAGATGCCATCGCAGAATCCGTCCTGTTCAATCTGCCGGGAGGAGATATTCACGGCCATTCGCAGCGGCGGCAGACCGGCATTTTTCCACAGCATGATCTGTTTGCAGGCGGACTTCAGTACAAATTCCCCGATGGAGAGAATCAGGCCGGTCTCTTCCGCCAGCGGGATGAATTCCAGCGGCGACAGGCTGCCATGGAGAGGCGATGACCATCTCACCAAGGCCTCCATGCCGGAAATCCTGCCTGTGCTGACCCTGATCTGGGGCTGATAAAAAACCTGAAACTCCTGCCTCTCGATCGCCTTCCGCATCTGCATTTCAATCGAGAGCTTCTCGGCAAACGACGCATTCATGCTGCCGGAGTAGAGCTGGCAACGGTTCCTGCCTTTTGCCTTGCTGTCATACATGGCGATGTCAGCGTTCTTGATGAGGGCGTCTATGGATTCCCCGTCCGCAGGGTAAAGCGCGATCCCGATACTGATGGATACGTAGAGCTCGTGCCCATCGATCTGGAATGGGGCGTCAAACGACTTGATCATTTTCTCCGCCGTTCGCATGGCATCTTCCCGATCGTCGATCTGGGGAAGAAGCAGCGTAAACTCGTCCCCACCCTGACGGGCCAGCGTATCCCCCTCGCGCAAACAACCCTTGAGCCGCAATGCCACTTTCTTCAGCAGGCTGTCGCCGATTACATGGCCCAGCGTGTCGTTGACCACCTTGAAGCGGTCCATATCCAGGAACATCACGGCCAGCATTTTCTGGTGACGTTTGGCCTGGGCAATCGCCAGATCCAGGTGGTCCTTGAACAATATCCGGTTGGCAAGCCCGGTGAGCAGATCATGATAAGCCTGGTAGCTGATAATCTGTTCAGCCTTCTTTCTTTCGGTGACATCCTTCGCCACACCATAGGTGCCCACATGCCTTGCGGGCTGATCTGTCCTGCTTTCCTCGTACATTCCGAAAGAGCTGAACTCCAGGGTAAGCAGTTTCGACTCGATGTTGTGGCGGACCCTGAGCTCCAGATTGCGGGAGGCACGATCGCCAACCCTCTTTTCGTTCAGGATGTAACGGGCAGACTCCAGATCTTCGAGATAGATGAGAGCGGAATAATGCTGACCGATCAGGCTCTCCTTGCGATAGCCCAGCAACGGTTCCACGCGGTCGTTGAGGAAGGTGAAGCGGCCATTGGCATCCAGCGTATAGATGATGTCCGGTGAGCTGTTCACCATGTAACGGTGCCAGCGTTCCGACTCGCCCAGCTGGAGGTTCATGGCTTTGTTTTCTTTTTCCAGACGGCGCTTGACGAGGGCATTCTCGATCTTCAGAAGCAGCTCATCCGGCTCATAGGGCTTTCTCAGGAAGTCGTAGGCCCCGCGGCGCAGGACGCTAATGGCGGAGTCTATGGAAACATCGCCACTGACGATGATGACGCAAGTATCGAGCCGCTGCTCGATAATGGAATCCATGACCTGATGTCCGTCCACATCCGCCATGAAAAGATCCAGCAGAACGAGATCGAATTGCTGGCTCTGGAGAAGCTCGATGGCCGCGCGCCCGCCATCCGCGGTGACGACCGAAAAACCATGAAGACCCAGCAGGGAGCCCAGGCTGTTGCGCAGATGCAGCTCATCATCTACAACCAATATCAATGGTTGCTCGACCAATGCACTCATAGTTGATACTCCCTCATTTTGCACCCTCGCCAGCGCCAGATCCCGGATCTACTGAAATACGGCGCGAACCGAAAGGCGATGAATCACCGATCCATCAGCACCACTGTTGCCGTTACGGGCAAAAGTATCTGAAAAGCGGTACCCGATATTTCATTGCTCTGGCAGAAAATCCTGCCTTTCAATTCGTCGACCAGGTTTTTCACGATCGAGAGACCCAGGCCGGCGTGTCCTTTCCCCTTGGTGCTGATGACCGGCTTGAACAGATTCGCCATGATGTGTCCGGGGATTCCGGGGCCGTTGTCCACGAACGAAATCTCGATGTATTCGTTGCCGTCGCGGATGATTTTCCCACGCGTGGAGATCAGCAGCAGACCCCCTTCCTGCATGGCCTCCGCCGCATTCTTCATCAGGTTGGTCAGCACCTGCTTCAGCTTGTCCCTGTCGGCTGCGATGTTGGGCAGCGACGGGTCAAGCTGGGTTTGCACGGCGATCTGATGTGGCGCAAACAGGGATTCAAGAAAGACCTTGCACAGGTCCTGAATCACGCTGTTGACGTTCAACTCCTCCAGCGGGTTGGCCGAGGCTTCGGCCGCCTCGGATGCCTGCCGGATGATCCTGGCGACGCGATCTATTTCTTCCCTGATGATCGCCAGGTCTCCTTGAGCCGGGTCTTCCTGCGGCAGCTTCACACCCAACAGCTTGATGTAGTTTTTTATGATGCTGAGCGGATTGTTGGCTTCGTGCACCATCTGACTGGCCCTGGCTCGCGAGGCGGCCATCGCCTCGAACTCGATGCGCTGCACCTGCTCGTTGGCCGTATGCCATGCGGCCAGGGTCTGAGCGGCCTGCTGGGCGAACATCGAAATCAGCTTGCGCTGCTTCTCCACCTGCGGCAACTGAACCTTGGCAAGCCCGAACAGCATGGCGCCGACAACCGTATCCTGGGCAATCAGGGGCTGACAGTAAAACCCTTCTGCCTGCATCAGCCGGGCAATCTGGTCGTCCAGCACGGTCACGGCCCCATTTTCCCCGGGAGCGAATGAACTGCCGGCTGACCGAGCGAGTAGCACATCGGTGACGATGCTGTTTCCCTTCTTCGAAGGGATAGCCATTTCATTGACCCGCTCCTGCTGCCAGGCCAGGCTCTTTCCATGAAGGGTGCCCGACTCCCGCTCGCGGAGGAAAAAAATGACATTTTTCAAGCCGAACAGGATATGCAGCGAGCGCTGAATGGCCAACAGGATGCCATCCAGTGAGGGTGGAGCGGCGGTAACGCCCAGCGCAATACCGTCAACCAGGGCAATGTCCCGCACCTCCAGGGCAAGCTGCATTCTTTTCTGGCGGAACTTGTCCCGATCCGGCTTTTCGGGCGTGGCGCCTTCTTCCGCAGCGCCTGTGCCCGCGTCGATCTCGATCTCAAGAGACTGTGCAATCTCGGTGACCAGCTCCCTGGCCATGGCCATCATCCGCCGGGAGTCTTCCCGTGTGATCCCCAACAATGCAGACCCGTCCGCCAGCCTCTTCTCGTCATCGGGATTGGCCAGGCTCAGGCTGCTGGCCGCATGCGCAATCCTGATCAACGGGTGTGCATCGGCGACCCTTGCCGCCGACTCGTGGTGATAGAGCACCGCGTCCGCCATGAAGGAATTCAGGTGCCAGCTGCCTGCCAGCCATGATCCCACTTCGCAGTGATTGCTTCCGATTTCTTCCGTTTCCCGCTGCATGAGCTGGAGATCATCAACGGCATCCGCCGAGAGTGCGGCATACTGCTTGGGAAAGTTGCTCCACAACACCAGCTGGCCCACGTCGAGCAGAAGTCCGGTGAGATACGCCTCCTCCGGATGGGGATAGGCGGTTTCCTGGGCGATGAGTTTGGCCAGGGTGGCGGAAGTCAGTGACCGGCGCCAAAAGGACTTCAGGTCGAATTCCGGACTGCTGCTGATATTGCTGAAGACCTGATAAACCGAAGAGCTGATGGCAATAGTCCTGACCATATCCAGGCCAAGCATGACCAGCTTTTGTTCGAATGTCGTTATATTGTTTGGTTTGCCGAACGGGGCGGAGCTGCTCGCGCCAATGACCTTGGAACTGAGCGCGGTATCCTTGTTGATGATTTCCGCAATTTCCCCAAGCGATGCCTCGTTGCGATTGCACGCATCCAGCACCCGCAATAGCACGTGCGGCAAGGAAGGGAGATTCGAAGTCTCCAGGCTCTGGATCAATTGTGGGTCGACAGGTGCCATATGTATTATTTATAAACAATACACTAAGAAGTTTAGCTAAGTTTATACTACATGTCTTTAACCTAGCACCATAACTTTGTTGTATATTTTAAAAATATATCGGATGCCATCTGCCTGGGGGCAAAAATCCTGGCGATCGTTGACGCCTTCGAGTCCGCGATGCTGAAGCATTCTCACCGCGGCCATGGGCGTTCGATGCTGCGCGCCATCGCGGAAGTCAATGCCCGCAACAAGCAGTTCGCGGCAGAGTGGGATCCCCTTCAATTCAGTGATCCGATTCTGCGATGCAGCGCCAGATGGCGCGGTGTGCGCGAATGCGGCACTTTGTGGACGAAATTGTAGCGCGCGACATGGTAGCTGGGGTCGAAGCCGTAGAAATTGCGCTTCATCTGCGCCAATTCCTCGGCGCGGTAGGCCGCCAGCGGCTTTCCCGCCTCGTCGCGGCGGCGCTCTGCCCGCTTTTCGGCGAGCAGGGCCGGCGCATCTGCGGCGAGGCTTTCCGCCAGCGCCTCCACGCCGCACCGGAATGACGCCGCATCGCCGCCGAAACAGTCGTCGATCAGACCGAGCTCCTTCGCCTGCCTCGCCCCCACGGGCAGGCGGTTCCCGGTGATTTCGCCGGCCCGCTCCTCGCCCACCCGGCGCGGCAGCAGGTAAGTCCAGTATTCCGAGCCGTACAGGTTGCCCATCGCCTTGTAGTGCGGGTTGAGCACCACGCCTTCGCGCGCCACCACCCTGTCCGCCGCCAGCGCAAGGAACACCCCGCCCGCACCGGCGTTGCCCTGCAAGGCGGAAACAATCAGATGGCTGTCGGTAGCCAGGATGGCGCGCGCCAGGTCGTTCATGGCGTTGATGTTGCGCCAGGATTCGTCGGCGGGGCTGTCGGCCGCCTCGATCAGGTTAAGGTCAAGGCCGTTCGACCAGAAGTCCGCCCCGCCCGCCAGCACGATCACTTTCGTGTCGCGCCGGATCGCCCCCTGATAAGCCTGAAGCAGACGCCCGCACTGCGCCGTGCCCATCGCGCCGTTGTAGAGCTCGAAATGCAGGTAGCCGACGCCGTTTTTTTCCTCGTAGCGGATGTCGCGCCAATCGCCCCCGGTTTCCGCCACGCCGGCCAGCCTCTCGCCCAGCACCTGCACCGCCGGCAGCTTGAATTCCGGCTCGCCTTCCTGTTTCTTTTTCAGGTGGCCGATCCACACTGCGCCGTCCGCCGTGGCGCGGCAGATCATGCCGTTGCAGCGGGCGATGACCTCCCCCGGCACGCCGCGCAGGCCATCTTCGGGATGCGCGTCATAGAGGTAACAGGCCATCCCCAGCACTTCGTCGAGCACGCCGGGAAAGCCGTCGGCGGACCTGATCTTGCGCAGCACGGTCGCGGTGTCGTCATTGCGCCAGTCGATGGCGCGGTCTTCCTGGCGCATTGCGGGCCGCCACTGTCCGCGCACGTCGGGCCGCGCATCATCGAGCGGTTCGGGACTGCCGCCCGCCTCGAACTTTTCCACCGCCTCCAGCACCGCCACCGCCGCCGCTTCCGTCACCTCGTTGCGGTACAGGCTGCCCTTGCTCGCCGCGCGCATCGGAAAATTCGCGCTTGCCCAGATGTCGCCGGCATCCATCTCGGCGGCGGCCTGCAGCACCGTCACGCCCCATTCCTGTTCACCGTTCAGGATCGCCCAATCCAGCGCCGACGGCCCGCGGTCGCCCCGGATGCCGGGATGGACGATCAGGCACACCTGCTTGCGCCAGATTTCCTCGGGAATGGCGCGCTTGAGAAAGGGCGCGACAATCAGGTCGGGGCGGTACATCGCCACTGCCTCCAGCGTAACGGCGTCGCTGATGTCGAACTCGACCGAAACCTCGTGGCCACGCCCCGTCAGTTCGAGGTAGAGCCGCTGCGACAGGCTGTTGAAGGAATGGGTCAGAAACAGGATGCGCATATTTTCAAACTGAACAAATCGAAATTAATAACAAACAACTTCACCGCAGAGGCGCGGAGGCGCAGAGAAAAGCAATTCCAAGAAAGTGCGGAAGAAGGGCTTTCTTTGCGGAACCTCTGCGTCTCAGCGCCTCTGCGGTGAAAGATTTTCAACATATCCGCGGCAACTGCTCCCCGGTCAGCCAGTCCACGATGCGCCGCCCGCCGAAAGCGGTTTCCATCTGGACGAAATGATGGTCATCTTCGATCACCTCGCCGATCAGCGCCGCCTCGCGGCCGAGCGGGTGCGCCCGCATTGCCGCCAGCAGCGCATCTGCGTCCGCGCTCGGGCAGATGGCGACCAGCTTGCCCTCGTTGGCGGAATACAGCGGATCGAGGCCGAGGAACTCGCACGCCGCGCGGACTTCGGCACGGATCGGCAGATCGGTTTCGCGCAGCATCATGCCGACACCCGACTGGCGGGCGATTTCGTTGAGCGTCGTGGCCAGCCCGCCGCGCGTCGGGTCGCGCAGCACATGGATGTCCGCCACCGCGCCGACCATCGCCGCGACCAAGCCGTGCAGCGCGGCGGTGTCGGACTGGATGGCAGTGCCGAAGCTGAGGTTCTCGCGCAAGCTGAGAATCGCTACACCGTGGTCGCCAACGGGGCCGTTGACTATGATCGCGTCGCCCGGCAGGGCGCGCTCGCCGGAGATATTCACCCCCGCCGGCACCACGCCGATGCCGGTGGTGGTGATGAACACGCCGTCGCCCTTGCCGCGCTCGACCACCTTGGTGTCGCCGGTGACGATCGCCACGCCGGCTTCCCTGGCGGCGCGCGCCATCGACTCGACGATGCGCGCCAGGTCGGCGAGCGGAAAGCCCTCTTCCAGGATGAAGGCCGCCGAGAGATGGAGCGGCACCGCGCCGGCCATGGCCACATCGTTGATCGTGCCGTGCACCGACAGGCAGCCGATGTCGCCGCCGGGAAAGAACAGCGGCGAAACGACGTGCGCATCGGTCGCCATCACCATGCGCCCACCGGGTACATGAAAGCTCGCCTGGTCGTTCCGCTGGTTCAGGAATTCGTTATCGAAAGCGGCGAGGAACAGCTCTTCGACCAGTTGCGCCATCGCCCGCCCGCCGCTGCCATGGGTCATGTCGACGCGGCCGTGCTTCAGGTCGAGGGGCCGGATATAACCGGTTCTAACTTTAGTCATGGTTACTCTCAACTTCTTCACCGCAGAGGCGCAGAGGCGCGGAGAAAACCTGGATTGGGAATTCTCTGCGCCTCTGCGTCTCTGCGGTTAACGATTATTTGCATCCCGATAACGTCCGTAGGTGTAGTAAGCCGCGCATGCCCCTTCCGACGACACCATGCACGAGCCGATCGGATTCTCCGGCGTGCACACGGTGCCGAACAGTTTGCAGTCGAGCGGTTTCTTCACGCCGCGGATGATCGCGCCGCATTCGCAGGCCTTGTGGTCTGGCACGGCATTGTAGGGCAGGTCGAAGCGCCGCTCGGCGTCGAAAGCGGCATACTTTGCCTTGATCCTGAGACCGCTGTAGGGCACCAGCCCGAGGCCGCGCCATTCGAAGGAACGGCGCAGCTCGAACACTTCCGCCACCATGTCCTGCGCCTTGAGGTTGCCCTCCCGCGTCACGGCGCGGGAAAACTCGTTCTCCACCTCGGCGCGGCCCTCGTTCAACTGCCGCACCAGCATCAGGATCGCCTGCATCACGTCAAGCGGCTCGAAGCCGGCGATCACCACCGGGCGCTGGTATTCGTAGGCGAAATATTCGTAGGGCCGGCTGCCGATCACGGTGGAAACGTGCGCCGGACCGATGAAGCCGTCCAGCGGCAGCAGCCCAAGCTTGCGCACCTCGGGCGATTCGAGGATGTTGGCGATGGCGGAGGGGGTGAGGACATGATTGGAGAACACCGAAAAGTTGGCGAGGCCCAGCTTTTCCGCCTGCAGAATCGCCACTGCCGTCGGCGGCGTGGTGGTCTCGAAGCCGATGGCGAAGAACACCACCTGGCTTGCGGGGTTTTCCTGGGCGATCCGCAGCGCATCGGCGCTGGAATAGATCATGCGCACGTCAGCTCCGGCCGCCTTGGCCTTGAGCAGGCTGACCCGATCCGAACCGGGCACGCGCAGCATGTCGCCGTAGGAACACAGGATCACGCCGGGCGTCTTCGCCAGCCGGATGGCGCTGTCCACCCGACCGATCGGCAGCACGCACACCGGGCAGCCGGGACCGTGGATCATGCGCACATTGTCCGGCAGCAGATCCTGGATGCCGTAGCGGAAAATGGCGTGGGTATGGCCGCCGCAGAACTCCATCAGGCTGTAACTGCGGTCAGGATGTGCCTCGCGCCGGATGTCGGCGGCGAGCTTCCGGGCCAGCGCGCCGTCGCGGAATTCGTCGATGTATTTCATTTTGGTAAGGGGTCAATCCCCTCGCCTATTTCCGCGAACAGGGCAAGGGTCTTTTCCGCCTCTTCCGGATCGAGCCGGCTTAGCGCATAGCCGACGTGCACGATGACGTAATCACCCACCTCCACGCCGTCCACCAGCGCCAGCGAGATTTCCTTGCGCACGCCGCCCAGTTCGACCACAGCGCAATCGTTATCCAGCAGTTCCACCACTTGTGTGGGAATGGCGAGACACATCTATTTCTCCAAATAAAAATCGAGTATCCGTAATATGTGGTTGTTTTTCTTTGCGCCCAATGTCTCCAATCGACTGAAGCGGTCAGATGGACCACTCGAAAGCGGACCTTCAACAACGTGGAGTTATAGGGTCGATTCTGTGGCATCGCCGGTGACCGCCATTACCCAATGCGTACGATAGAACCCATACAGCCATAGGCTACCGTCGCGCTGCTCTTCAGTGATCCCAAACCTGTACACACAGGCTTCCCCTGCAATAGAGCATTGTTTGAGTGAACGGAATTCTGGCATGTCTAGGTTGGGGATGCCCGTGATCGGCTTGACTATGACAGGCACGTGCGGCGTCAGTATGCGCCCTGTATGATAAAAATATAGGCCGCGAGTTGTTCTTTCGAATACTGTTTGATATATCCGAGTCGGAACCTCAACGGCGAGTCGAGCGACGGGATTCCCAAGCGCATCGGTTGTTCGTACCTCGCGCGCAGTGGCTATAATTGCCTCGCGTAGACTTGTCTTGCGCTTGACGCTCTTGTGCGCACCTTGATCCCACAGTGCCGAAGACCCTGGAGTTTGCTTTCCCACCTTCAAGCTTATGTAGAAACGGAGATCCTCGTCGTCGGAGGAGGCGCCGTTATTGCAGGTGGAGCACGCCGGAACAGTGATGAGTTGCGCCGAGAGACCTTTGAATAGACCCCTTGGTGGAACGTGATCGTGGGTCGTGGCTGGACGAGACCCACAGATTACACAAATTGCACTCTTCGGCGGTTGCACGCGATGTGGCCCTCAATGTTATAAATCACCAATCTGCGTGGTATTTCGCGCAGATCCGGTGCATTACCGGCCATCACTACATCAAGGCCAGTGCCTGCTGCTGGGAAACGCGTACTTCCGTACGCTACCGGAAGTAGGCCGTCATCTACAAAAAGCAGACACTTAACGGTAATGCTCCGACCCAACCTGAGTCCGGTTGGTGTGTGCGCCATTCAAGCCCGCATGCTTATTGCGCTGCGCCCTCGGTGGCGTGCGCCACCACCATCAGTTTGTTGACTTGATAGTCCTCCTTTTCAAGCCTAAACCGCGTAAGTCCGATACGAAATATTTGTCCTGCCAAGAGCTTCACCGGGACAGTAATCTTGCGTGACTGGGCGAACTCGCCAATAAAAGTTCCGTTGGCGCTGCCCATGTCTTCGAGCCACCATTCCCCATCGCGGCGAGAAACCCGCGCGTGCTGGCGAGACGCGTCCGGATCGCCGGCGACGCTGATCGTGCATTCAGGCAAGCGCCCGATAGTAACTATCGAATTGTTACTATCGACCGAAATAACATCGGTTCGACCGTCTTCAGCGCCGCTCATGTATGTGAGAATCAACGGGGGCATCACAATCCCTCCTCAAGTTTCGTCGTACTGAAGACGATACGGCCTGCCCTTGCAATAGCCGTGACTGAGCCTGGCTTGACCTGCCCCGCGAATAGTGCATCCACCAATGGTTGCACCAGCATTTTCTCAACCACCCGCTCTAATGGCCGGGCTCCCATTTGTGGGTCCATCTCGACTGACAGCATCAATTGCTTCGCTGAGCTATCGACTGTAACGTCGAGCTGCTGTGCAGCACGGAACGCAGTCAGCTTTTCCACTAGAACTTGTTCGAGCACCATCTCTAGTTCGTATGACCCGAGCGGCTCGAAGCGAACGACTTCAGTGAGTCGGTTGACCAGTTCTGGCCGAATAAACTGCGCAGCCAAGGCGCGCAGCCCCTCTGTCCCTACGTGCTCGACACGCTCCGCTCCCATGCCCATATTCGAAGTTAGGATGAATACGGCATTGGAGCAGTCAATCACTCGTCCCCGGTTGTCGGTGATCCGCCCATCGTCGAATACCGCAAGAAACGTATTAAGGATGTCTGGATGTGCTTTCTCGATCTCATCGAGCAGCACCACGCTGTAAGGCTTCCGCCGTAATGCCTCAGTAAACTGACCACCCTGTTCACTGTCCAGATAACCTCGCGCCGAACCAATCAGATTGCTTATTGTGGATTTATCTTGGTACTCGTTCATGTCAAAACGAATGAGCGTATCGGCAGTTCCGAATAGAAAAATCGCAAGCTCCTTCGCAAGCTTGGTTTTGCCAACCCCCGATGGACCGCAAAATAAAAACACGCCAATTGGTCGATTCGGCGTTTTCATTCCCGAAAGAGCGGTACGAACGCTACGGCTCACTGCTGAGATCGCAGCATCCTGCCCGACCACGCGCTGCTCGAGCACAGCTTCCATTTGCGCATAGCGCTGGCGATCGTCCGCACCAAGCTGGCCCGCAGGAATGCCCGTCCACTCTGAAATCACCTGCGCCACGTCCTCGGCACTCACTGCAGCCCGGCCTTTAACCACCGCACGTGCGCAGGCAATATCGATCGCATCAATGCTCTTGTCAGGCTGATTGCGATCCTTCACATATTTATCGGTCAGCGCCACAGCAGCAGACAAAGCTTCTGGGGCTATGGTGAGCCGGTAGCCAGCACTCGCCTGTTTCTCGATTATTCCCGGCGCGACTTTCTCAAGTATGCTGAGTGTCGCCTCCGGCCTAAGCTCCGAAATCATTACAGGTGAAAACCGACGTTCGAGCGCGGGGTCCTTGCGGATATAGCGTGCGTATTCGTCTTCGGTTGTCGCGCCGATGCAAGATAAATCACCGCGCGCAAGCGCAGGTTTGAACATCTGCGCAGCATCGTTGGCGCTGCCTTCGCCTCTGCCTGCACCAACAATCGTGTGAATTTCGTCAATGAACAGGATAACTTCTGGCGCATTGCTCGCTTCCTTGACGACCTGTTGAATGCGCGCTTCAAATTGACCGCGAAGCGTCGTTCCAGCCGTCAGCCCACCCATATCAAGTTCAACAATGCGCTTACCGATCAAGACTGGTGGCACCAGCCCTCGCGCAATACGCCACGCGAGTCCTTCAACAATTGCAGTCTTACCCACACCGGCGTCACCGAGCAGCAAAGGGTTAGACTTTTGCGTACGCGCGAGTACCGTAATGACCTGTTCTATTTCGGACTCACGACCGAGAGCGTCAGAAAGCCGTCCAGCGCGTGCGAGCTTGGCGAGATCGCGCCCAAACTGATCGAGTGTCGGTGTTGGCAAACTCGCTGGAACTGCTCCTACCGGCTTGATCGACGGGCCAGGAACGGCGTCCTTGTTGGATGATGGGGCACTCGCCGGTGCAGTCTGCGAAGACTGGTTTCGCGTAAAGTCAGCGACGCTGGCACCTCTCGCGAGCCTGGTCTCGTCGCCAGCGCTTGCTTGGGCCGCCGGGTTCAATATGCCAAGCAGGGTTGTAGCCGTATGCCCTATTGAAGCGAGGTACCGGATCGGCAGACTTTCACCTTCCAATAACATCCCTTGTAGCAGATGTGCCTCCGAGATCGCACTGTCTCCGGCAAGCTCGCTTGCCGCGTGAAGAATGGCAATGAGACGCGGCGTCAGCGCGCGGTTTGAATCACCGCTGCCCTTCCCCGTACCCACCTCCCGGCGAACGACATCGCACACGCCTTTGGCATCGATGCCGTAACCTCGCAGCGTTTCTGTCACTTGCCCTCCAGGGGAACTGAGCATTGCGACAAATAGAGCTTCCACGCCAAGGTGATCCTGTTTTTGTAGCAATGCCTCATTCGCGGCTGCGTCGAGGATGTCGCCACAGCGACGTTTCCATCCAAGGAATTCTTCGTTACTCATCAATGAACACTCTTAAGATTGAATTCATAGCACCGCAATGGTTGCACGTTCCGGCTAATTGCCAAAGACCATACCCCGAAATCGTGACCAAATCGAGGCCCCCTCTTTTCGGCCCGCGAGTCTTTTGAGTGCGATACTTCTGTTATCCCGCGCAAACGCGGCGTTTGGATCGATGGCAAGTGCCCGATCAAATGCGGAGATCGCCTCTTCAAGGCGATCAAGGCCAAGCAATGAGTTCCCCTTGTTATACCAAGCTAATACAAAGTTCGGATCGATGGACAGCGCCTGGTCAAATCCGATAATCGCTTCCTCATGACGACCAAGCCTACTGAGTATGTTGCCCTTGTTATCCCATGCAAACGCTTGGTTGGGATCGATGCCAAGTGCCCGGTCGTATGCAGCGAGTGCCTCTTTATTACGATCAAGCCGACTCAGTGAGTTGCCCTTGTTAAACCAAGCAGACACGTTGCTCGGATCGATGGCAAGCGCTCGGTCGAATGCGGGAATCGCCTCTTCAAGACGATTAAGGTTGAGCAATAAAGTCCCTTTGTTATACCAAGCAAACATGTGGTTTGGATCGATGGAAAGTGCTCGATCAAATGCAGAAATCGCTTCCTCCTGGCGATTGACTTTTACCGCGAGAGCAACGCCTTGTTGATACAAGATTTCCGCATCGGGATCGATGGAGGGTGCTTGGACAGATGCAGCGTGCGCCTCTTCAAGACGATCAAGGCTAATCTCCCTGTATATCCTGATGAACCCAGCAGAGGCGGAGTACGGATCGATGGCCAACGCTCGATCGTAGGCGGAAACCGCCTCCTCATGGCGCTGGAGTCCCGCCAACGCGTTGCCTTTGCCGCTCCAAGCAACCGTGTAGTTTGGATTGATGGCGAGAGCTCGATCAAACGCAGCGAGCGCCTCAGCATGGCGCTCAAGCATTTCCAGTGCGCTACCCTTGTGACCCCAAGCAGCCGCATTGTTCGAGTCGATGACGAGTGCCCGGTCGAACGAGAAGATGGCTTCCTGATAGAGACCGATGTGCTTTTGAGCAAAAACGACATCTTGAGCAAGGTGCTGTTGAGCAAGTCCCTTTTGATACCAAGCTTTCGAGAAATTTTGTTCAATAGCGAGCGCTCGATCATATGCGCTAATCGCCTCCTCTTGGCGACCCAGGAAATCGAGAGCACAGCCCTTTCGGCACCAATCCAGCGCAGGATTTTTATCGATAGTGAGCGCGTCGTATGCGGAAGCCGCAGCATCCTCTCGACGATCAATACGATCCAATGAATATTCCGTAAAACCCCAATCGACCGCCATTTCCGGATCGAGCGCAAATACATGGCTGCATGCGGAGATTGCCTCATCAAGACGATTGAGGTGATTCAGTGCGTGGCTCTTGTTCTTCCACGCTTCAACATTGTTCGGATCGATGCCAAGTACCCGGTCGAACGCGTAGAGAGCCTCTTCATGGCGCTTGAGGTCCGTCAGTGTGTTGCCCCTTTGTTTCCAAGCATCGGCATATTCAGGATCAATCGCCAATGCCCGGTCGAACGCGCTGATCGCCTCCTCACTGCGCTTGAGGCAATGAAGGGAGATACCCTTATTAATCCAGGCAGCAGCACAGGCGGGATCAATCGCAAGCGCACGATCGCACAAGTCGAGTACTTCCGTGTACTTTCTGAGGTTGCCGAGCGAATAGCTGGCGGTGACCAACTCGGATACTGATAAGACATCCTCTGAAAAATCAAACACCACTGGTTGCCCCGTGATCTCATGGAACCAGCGTGCGCATTCCAATACAACCTCATCCCAGTCAGCTGGTCTGCGCGCAGGTTGTTTCGCAAGACAACGAGTGATGAAATCGGAAAGTCTCGGCGGCATATCCGGTTTGAGCGCTATCGGAGCAACCGGGATTTGAGTTAAATGAGCTCTTTCCCACTCGACTTCACTGCGCGCCGCATACATCCGATGCCCGGTGAACATTTCATACAGAATGCAACCATACGCATAGATATCGGTACGGGTATCGAGTGGCTCCGAACGCCATTGCTCCGGCGCCATGTATGCTGGCGTCCCTGCGCTCGTATCGTCCGCATGAACCAGACCGAAATCCGTCACCATTGCACGCACACGCTCATCGACAAGAATGTTCGCAGGCTTGAGATCGCGATGAACCAAGCCTGGTACTTTGTGATTGGCATGCTGCATACCTTGCGCAATTTGCAGGGCCATTTCCACGGCAATCGGCAATGTCAGCCTGGGATGGCCAAGCCACGCCCGCAAATCGCCGCCCATGTTTTCTTGACCACGGATGTACTCCGTAATCACGTATGGCTGGATATCGAAGTTCTGTCGGCTAAAGAAAGACCTCACCAGGTAAGCGCGCACGATGAACGGGTGCTTTTCGAGCTTCACCCATGTCGCTGCTTCTGCGGCAAACAAATCCTGCATACCTTTGTCGCTGGCATAGCGCTGCTGCAGGGCCTTCAGCGCGCGCGGCAACCTCTCCTCGTGGTCAAACGTTCCATATACAACGCCCATGGTTCCACGGTGAATTGCCAGCACTTCGTAGCGATCGCCAATTTTGTCGCCGATCTGGTAGCGCTCAGCGATTTCGTGTTCCGTCACTTGGGGTAACGAGGCCGCTGGTGTGCCGCGAATGCGCGTGCCTTCGGTTTCGAGATCGACACGTCGAGCATTGGGCGCAATGCGCGTTGCTTCGCTATCAGCAGCGGGTGAGTGCGCGACACGGGTCGTGTCCATATGATCAGCATAAGTGGGCGTCACTGACGCAAGTCGGGTTGCATCCGCCATGTCAACTTCAGCTTTGGTAGAGGCGTTTGGCGATTTAAAATTCATAATTACCTCCAGCAATTCGCACTGCGCGCCTTAGCCAGTGAGCGCGCGCTATCATGTGGGCAATGTGGTCAATGGTGACGGAATAACCGGCGCTGAAACGTTATAGCGAGACGTGACGTCTGACACCAAGTCAAAGAACCACGGTTTAGCCTCTGGGCTCACCACCACGCTTCGGATCAACCGGCTTAGATCAACAGGAAAGCCGAGCCCTATCGGCCTTTGTGTTTCTCCATGTTGGGGGTGCATGCGCCCGATGACAAGGCGAATCTCCTCTTCGAATCGATAGCCAACATGCTTGAATTGAAGGGGATCCAGAGAGCTACCAGTTCCCATGTCTGGATTCGCGAAGTGGTCAAGGTATTGAACCTTGTGAATCCAAACCTTCTCGTCCCATTTGAGGCAAGCATCGATGAGTTCACCGATGGTCGTGTCCACGGCAACGCCCGAGGATGCTGTCCCATACAGTTGCCAAAGCGCCATATTGTCCATGGCTCCAGAACTCCAGCAGCTTACATATGCGCCAGTTCTCAGTTGTTCATAACGGGTTTGGGAACTGCGATCTACCTCGCCCTTAGAGTGTGCATCATCAATAGCCTTGCGTATCACAGGAGGGAGGACACCTTCGAATTTGTCAGGAAACTGGTCTACACGCGGAAAGTACAATTCGCACGAACGCAGCAACTGGATGTATTTCGGTAGGTCGATATAGCGGCGTACAACAGCCTTTCGATCAAGCCCGATATCGACGCCTACTCCGCTTTTCGGTTCAGTAGGAAGTGTCATGCCCAAGCCTCTCTTGGGTGCCAACGTCGAGGTCGAAGGTGCTGTGCAGCCTTATCACATGGTGCCTGGTAGATATCAGGGTTAGTGCTTGGCGGAGCGAAGAATGTCATGAATTTTTCCTTCAAGAACAGCCCATGGATCGCGATTATTTATAGCGGAGGCCATAAAAACAGCATCAGCTCCGCCGTCCTGAGCAAGCTGGCAGTATTCGTTCCAGGCGTGCCGATAGTCGCGCAATTTGCGTTTGGAATGGATAAATGGAGCGAAAGCGTTGATAGCTTCTGCATGCGTCGCGAAGGACTCACCGAGAAACGCGCTGGCATCGGGCCTCTCATGGTCGGAACCGTGGCGCCGGGCTTTTTCCAGGAATGCGAGTGCGGGCTCGAAGGCTGCGCGCAATTTTACGGTGGCGGCGAGATATGTCGTTCTACGCTCACGCAACAACTGAAGCCTGTGATTGGCAATGATGCCAAACAATCCGCCACCAAGAGCTATGAGCGCGACGATTACCGGAGTTTCTATGGTTGGTCCCTCACTGGGCATTCGATTGCGGTGATGTATTGACGGATGTTGATTTCATGGCCAATGGAAAGGAACCCCATTCGAGATTATGACATTCGGAATCGTACACCCAATTCATCTCAATGGTTAAAATTTCGCCTGCCTGGCTAACAGCAGTAATTCGCCAGGCGCCACCCCCGATGCAGGGTTTTGCGGTTATATCGGCGTGAACGACCGCTGTTGGGGATGACCGCCGAGGGCCGCTGCTGGCACAACTGAGGCCTTCGAGTATTTGCAAATCAACGATTCCTCAGCTCCGACCCAAGGCATGCAGGGAGCTGGTCACCACCCGCTCATACCTTCGCCCTCGCCAGATTCTCGGCAACATTGAGCTCCGCATCCTTGGCGAAAATTGCCACCCCGACGCGGTCGATATGCGCGATCAGATCGGCATTCTCAAGCTGGTGGTATTGCGATAAATCCACGGTGTAGGGCAGCATCAGGTCATCGATTTGATCTTCGATTTGCATGAACTCGGCAAACGGAATCTCGCCCCCCTTGATGGTCAGGTCGATGTCGGAGCCGGCGCGGTAGTTGCCTTTGGCGCGCGAGCCGTAGATCAGCACGGCGTCTATGGCGTTGTGCCGCGCAAAAACGCTGTTGAGCTTGTCCAGCGTCGCCGCCGATAACCCAAATGGCTGAGCCGTGGTCATGGCAGGTATTTTCCCATTTCTGTTTGCAGCGCGACAAACAGCGGAAAGTAATGCTTGATGATGACGCTCACCAGTTGTTCGGCGGTGCGTTCGTCGTAGGTATGCGATGAGACATTCCGGCTTTGTATCATCGCCATCCATTGTTCGCCGTCGGCGATGAGCTCCACCTTGAAAGCCTCGCGGGTGGCATCTTTTGAGCCTTTGATGTTTTGATTGCCCTGGTCTTGCAAGTAGTCCTTCAGCACATTCCAGGCGAGTTCATGGGTGAACTCGAAAGCCTGGATCACGCCCTGTTTTTCCAGGAGCGAGAGCGCGCGCTGCTCGCTCAGCTCGACCGCGCTTTGCAGTTGCAGCAAGGCCTTTTTGTAATTGGCAAAGCGTTGCTGCCACCGAACATCCTGATCGTTCATCGCTTAATCCTCTGCAAGTTTTCGACTACCCTAAATCTTCACCGCCGATAGATTTCATCGCCACCCACGCCTGACCCAAACTCAGCCCACCGTCGTTGGGCGGCGCCTGACGCGCCTGGTACACCTTCGCACCCAGCGCTTCGAGGCGGGCGGCGAGATCCGCGCTCAGCAGCCGGTTGAGGAAACACCCCCCGCCGAATACCACATCATTCAGCCCGGTTTCCGCCATCTTCGCGGCCACCCATTCGGCCAGCGCCTCGGCCAAGGTGGCGTGGAACAGCGCCGCACCGTGGCCGGCATCGCGGGTTTCGCTTAGCGTCGCGAGCAGCGGCAGAAGATTCAGCACCCCCCCGACCAGAGTATAACCGCCATTCATCGGCGCAACCGGGCCATAAGCCTGCGCCAGCCCTTCCAGCAGCATCGCCGCCTGGCCCTCGAAAGCGGAAGCCTCGCGCACGCCGAGCAGCCCGGCGGCGGCATCGAACCAGCGGCCGCAACTCGAAGTCGGCGGACTGTTGAAATTCTTCTCCAGCATCTGCCGTACCGCGCCAGCAGCCGGTAGCGCAAAGCGGCGTTCGATTTCCTCGCCGCGGCCCAAGGCATGCAAGGCACTCGCAGCCATGCGCCAGGATTCGCGTGCGGCACTGTCGCCGCCGGGAAGCGCCAGTTCTTTCAGATGACCCAGACGTTCAAAGCGCGCCCCGTCCACCCGCAGCAGCTCGCCGCCCCAGGCAGTGCCATCTGTTCCCAGGCCCACCCCGTCCAGCGCCAGCCCCAATGCCGGGCCTGCCAGTCCATGCTCTGCCATCACCGCGGCGATATGCGCATGATGATGCTGCACGGCAAGCACTGGAATGCCGCGCTGCCGCGCGAAATCGGCGGCGAAACGGCTGCTGAAGAAATCCGGATGGAGGTCGTGGACGACGATTTCCGGCTCGATTTCCAGCACGCCCATCAGGTGCCGCGCCGTTTCCTCCAGGCTGCGACAAGTGGAAGCGTTATCCAGGTCGCCGATATGCTGGGAAACGAAGGCCTCGTCGCCACGGGTGAGGCAGACAGTGTTCTTGAACCAGCCGCCGCAGGCCAGCACCGGGCGCCCCGCCTTCGGCAATTTGATGGCGCGCGGGGTGTAGCCGCGGGCACGGCGGATAAATCCTGGTGATGAGTAATGGGTGAGGGGTGAGGGGTGAGGCGATTCATTGTGACTCACACTCCTCACCACGCTGTCGTCGCACCCCACCACGATATCGCGGTCGTGCATCAGGAATGCATCGGCAATGGCGGAAAGACGCCGCAGCGCCTCGACGTTCCCTGTCACCAGCGGCTCGTCGCCGGGATTGGCCGAGGTACAGACCAGCGCCAGATCATGCGGCGCGGCCAGCCACATTGTGCCGGCTGGCCGGCCAGCCGCCTCGTGAAACAGCAGATAGTGCAGCGGCGCATAGGGCAGCAGCACGCCCAATTCGGCCATGCCGGGCGCCACGCCGGGCAGTGCGGCGTCGCACCCCGGCCGCTTTTGCAGCAAAACGATGGGCCGCTCGCGCGCCTCCAGCAGCCGGCGCTCGCCATCGCCGCAAACGGCCCATGGCGCAATCGAAGCGATGCCCGCCAGCATCACCGCGAACGGTTTCTCCTCGCGCTGCTTGCGCTGGCGCAGGCGCGCCACGGCTTCGGCATTGCGCGCATCGCACATCAGGTGGAAGCCGCCGATACCCTTGATCGCCAGAACCTGCCCGGCGCGCAGACGGCTCACCGTTTCGGCAATCGGGTCGTCACTCCTGATCGGCTGCCCGCCCGCTTCCAGCAAGGCCAGGCGCGGCCCACACGCCGCACAGGCATTGGGCTGGGCGTGAAAGCGACGGTCCAGCGGATTGTCGTATTCGCGCCGGCAGGCCGGACACAGGGCAAACCCGGCCATGCTGGTGTTGGGGCGGTCGTAGGGCAGATGGCGGGTGATGGTGTAACGCGGGCCGCAGTGGGTGCAATTGGTGAAGGGGTAACGGTAGCGCCGGTTTGCGGGATCAAAAACTTCAGCGAGGCAAGCCGGACAGGTGGCGGCATCGGGCGTGATCCCGGTATGGGAATGGCCGGAGCGGCTTTCCAGAATGGCGAAACCGTGTCGCGGCAAAACCTCGGCCGGCAGCGCGCTCACCTCGTCCACCTGCGCCAGGTCGGGTGCATCCTTTTCCAGCCGGACCAGCAACGCTTCCAGCGCCGCCTCGCCGCCCTGCGCCTCAATTTCCACGCCGCCGGCGTCGTTCAGCACCCACCCGTTCAGCCCCAACTCCAGGGCCAGACGGTAGACGAAGGGGCGAAACCCCACTCCCTGCACCTGGCCGCGGACGCGGATGCGCACCGCGCGAGGCTCCTCACTCCTCACTCCTCACTCCTCACTCCTCACTCCTCACTCCTCACTCCTCACTCCTCACTCCTCACTCCTCACTCCTCACTCCTTACTCCTCACTCCTTACTCCTTACGTTTCTCAGTTCAGCCTCCAGCTCGGCGACCCTGCGCTTCAGCGCCACCACCTCGTTGGCTTTCTGTTCGGCCGCCTGCCTCATGCCCGCCGCTATCCATTCCCGCCATTCATCCATCCCCTCGCCGCTGACCGCCGAGGTGAGAATGACGCGGATATAGGGGTTGATGCGACGCGCATACTCGATACACAGCGGCACGTTGAAATTCAGGTAGGGCAGCAAGTCCACCTTGTTGAGCAGCATCACCTCGGCTGCGGCAAACATGT
>JAIOJM010000178.1 GCA_019911785.1 Sulfuricella sp.
CCAGGCTGGAGCCGCCGGGGCGCAGCGGCGCGAGCCACAATTCCCACGCGAGGCACAGGACGATCAGCGCGATCAGGCTGGCGATGCTGGCATAGTGGAGGGCTGCGGTTCTGTTCAAGCGCCGCTCTCCAGCATTTTCAGCAGTGCCGCTTCGGCCTGTTCGGCATTGAGGACGGTATCCGGGAAGTCGAAGCGCAGCAGCTGGCCGTCGCCCAGAATGTCGAAGCCGTCGCAGTCGATTCCCACCAGGCTTGCATCGCTGGCGCTGGTGCCGTAGTAGGCGCGGCAGAAGAACTGCAGGTCGCCGGCCCGGTTGAGATTGAAGCGGGCCAGAAGCGCTTCTTCCTGTTGCGCCATTGAGTTTGGCGGCGGCAGGATTTCTGTCGGGGAAATCCACCGCGCCACGCCGAAGCCGCCGATGTAGCGCAGAGTGACGGGCTCGATGCGGTAGAAACTGAAATCCAGTGAGAAATATTGCTCCGCACTGGGGAAGTAGCGCAGATAGCGCGCTTTGAGTGGCTCCGTTGTTTCCACGTGCACCGCTTTGCCGACCAGCGTGAGCCGTTCTCCGGCCTGGATGTCGGTGGATTGCTCATGCACCAGGAAGCTGGCGCGCGCATCCTGCTCAATGTTGCGGGTGTGTTCTGCCAGTTGGCTGATCAGGAACAATGGCCTGGCTTCATGATCGGTCAGGTAGGATACCGCCGAGCCGAATGGGTAGCCGCCGAGTTTGTGGGAAAGCGTGGAAAGCATGCCGACACGCTCTGCGCGCAGCAACCTGCGCGCCTGTTTCCAGACATTTTCAGCGGCCGTCATGGGATGATTTCGGACAGCCCGGCGGGGCGGCGACAACGCGGTATTTCATACATAATGGGATACTCCTTTTTAACCCAAAAAACCGCTATTATCCACAGATGAACACAGATTTACACAGATAAAACAGAGGGTTGAGCATAAGTTGTTGGCTACCCGAGGGGCTATGCGCGTTATGTAACCAATTGATAATCCGTGTATATCTGTGTACATCTGTGGATAAACTGCTTTTTTCCAAGTACAACATAATAGCGCAATTCATGCCCCAGAACTTTTCTCGCGTCATCCCGTTTCTGCTCCTGGCGTATCGACGCTTCAAGGAAGATCGCTGTGTCCAGTTTGCCGCGAGCCTGACCTACACCACTCTGCTCGCGCTGGTGCCGATCGTCACCATCGCGCTGACGGTATTGTCCGCTTTCCCGGTGTTTGCCGACCTGATGACCCAGCTCAAGGTATTCATCCTGAATAACTTTGTGCCGATCTCGGCGGGCAAGATTATCTCGGTGTACATGCAGCAATTCTCCCAGAAGGCGGCGCACCTGACTGCGCTGGGCATCGGGTTGCTGGCGGCGACCGCAATCGTGCTGATGCTGACCATCGATCACGCCTTCGATGTGATCTGGCGCGTGCGCCGGAAGCGCCCGCTGCTGCGCCGCTTCCTGATCTACTGGGCGGCGCTGACGCTCGGACCACTGCTGATCGGGGCCAGCCTGTCCCTGACTTCCTACCTGGTGAGCCTTCCTCTCGGGTTGGCGAAAGGCGTGCCGGCAGTCGGCATGGTGACCCTGAAGATTGTGCCGGTGATGCTGACCATCTTCGCCTTCGCGCTGCTCTACCGGTTTGTTCCCAGCCGTCCCGTCTTGCCGCTTCATGCCCTGGTCGGCGGGGTGGTGGCGGGGATTGCATTCGAACTGATGAAGAAGGTGTTTGCACTTTACGTCACTCACTTTCCTACCTATACCCTGGTGTACGGTGCGTTCGCCAGTGTTCCACTTTTCCTGATCTGGATTTATCTGTCCTGGCTGGTGGTGCTGTCCGGGGCGGTGATCACCGCTGCGCTTCCTTACTGGAACACCCCCATCCGGCAGGGCGGGGAAGTCGCCGGACGGGAGTTTTTCGCCGCGCTGGCCGTTCTCAAGGCGATTTATCAGGCGCATCAGGCCGGTGAAACGCTCAGCCTGCAGCGCCTGCTGCATGAATCGGATTTGGGGCTGGAAGAGATCGAGGATATTCTCGACCGGCTCAGCGAGGTGAACTGGGTGGGCGGCGTGGAGGGTGGCGGCTGGACCCTGACCCGAAGCGCGGAGGCGATCCGGCTCGCCGATGTTTACCGCGTTTTCGTGTTCGATCCGGACCAGGACTGCTTGGCTCCGGGCATAGCAGGGACGCGCGCAGCAGCTCTGTTGGCTGGCCTGACGACCAGAATGGACGAGGCCTTGAGCCTGTCCTTGAAAGATTTATTCAACCCCGGCTGAACTCGAACCTTTCGTAGCCCGCTGTTTGTTCCACCAGCTTGACGGCGCGGACGGGCTGGGCCGCATTGCCATCGAGCTCGAGCAGCAGCTCGCGTTGCGGGCCGAAGGTTCCGCGTGGTGCGATCAGGGTTTCCGGCTGCTTGAGCAGGGGGATTTCTGGCAGCAGCAGGGCGGCCTGAAAAGTTTCCGCCGGGCCGGCAATGGAAGGTTTGATTCTGGCTGGATCGGCCTTGGGGGCGACAAGCTGCGCGCCGATTTCAAGATGGTCGGCCTTGCCGCTTTTCACCCAGCGCACGGCACCGACATTCCATTTGTTCGCTCCATCCGCTTTTAACCCGATCACATCGCCTGGGCGAATCTGGGGCAGGGTCTCGAAAGCACCGCTCAGCGCAAGGCCGCCAGCACTTTCATTGATGACCAGCCACTTGCCCGAGATGAAGCTTTGATCCTCGGCCGGCTGGACCAACGAAAGACCGGCGCTTGCGCCGGACTCGCGCCCACCAAGGAAATGGTGGAGGGACGGCAAACCGATGCAGACCTGGGTGCTGGAGATGTTCCGGGTCCGGTTGAACACCCGTTTCGGCGCCGCCGACCAGCTCTTGAGCAAGCGTTTCAGCAGGTCCCGGTAGCTGGCTTCCCGGGCGCCATCGGGCAGATGCAGGTTTTTCGGCAATTCCCCTGCGTTCAATCTTTCTATGTGGTGACGTAGCGCATGCGCCAATTCCAGCGTGTTGAGCAGGATGTCGCTGCGGTTGTCCACTTCATCCAGATTCTGGGGCAAGGGCTTGGGAGGCTTGTCGCTGTGGGTCTGCGCCAGAAACAAACCGATCGGATTGCCGGTTTGTGCGAACACCTGAAGTTGTGCGAGACCACCGAACACCGCCAGGTAGTTCTGGATGCGTGCGACTTCGCCGGGACTCAGATGGTAAGGATTCGACAGTGCGAGCAACAGGGTTTGTTTGTAAACCAGATTGACGCTGCTATCGTGTTCCTCGTCGGTAATGGTTTCGTTGGCGATATCCTGCTCGATGGCGAAGCGGAAAATCTGGTGTATCTCGAACCAGATGCCGGAGGGAGCGGGGGAATAGGTCTGGTAGCAGATCATCAGTATCCGGCTCAAGGCGGACATGGCGCGCTGCGCCGCAGTCACTGCAATTTTCCCCTTGCCCAGGGTGATGCGTGCGTTCTGGTAGTCGAGCAGGATGATCTTGTAGCCGTTGGCGAGTTCCATCAGGAGTTGGCGCGCCTGTTCGGCCATTTGCCGGTTCTTTCCCGGCTGCGGCAGACGGGTGGCGACATACTGCTCTTCCATGGCGGGCAGTAGTTTAAGGATGACGCTGCGATATAATTCGAGCAACTTCAGGCGCGTGTCCATGGCGACTTTTTGTCGATTCAGTGCGCCGATTTCGTCGTCCAGAGTGCGGCAAACATCGGTAAGGTTGGTGAGGGGAAGGTCGTCCAGCCATTCTTTCAGATGTTTCGGGCGTTTTTCCACGGTCAGGTCTTCGACCGGATCGGGTGCGGGTACGGTCAGCGTTAGCGACATGGCGAGTATCCCCTGGCAAGAATGTTTTTTATCCGGTAAATTCTAGAAACAATCGGGTATTTTGTAAAACAAATATTCTGGGATCATACAGCAAGAGATTGACGAAAAAGGCGGTTGAAGGCTAAATTGGGATAAAAGAAGTAAACGGAGGCGTTCATGTTGAAAAGTTTTCTCGTCGTATTAATGCTGTTTTTTGCCGGATCCGGAATGGCTGAAACTCGTGATGCCCAGGTTTTTTTTGACCAGAACCTGGGTGACTTCAAGACCGAACTGGCAACCGCGCGCAAAGAGGGAAAAATCGGCATCCTGCTGATGTATGAGCTGGAGGATTGCCCCTTCTGCCACCGCATGAAGGAAACCATCCTCAACCAGTCCGAAGTGCAGGATTATTACCGCAAGCGCTTTCTCATCTTCAGCGTCGACATCAACGGCGACAACCCCCTGGTTGACTTTGCCGGCAAGGAAACCACCGAGAAGAAGTTTGCCGCCGAGCAGCGCGTGCGCGCCACCCCGGTATTCGGTTTCTACGATCTTGATGGCAAACCGATGACCCGTTTCACCGGAGCATCCAAGGACGTGAATGAGTTCATGCTGCTGGGACGCTACGTGGCGGAGGGTGTCTGGAAAACCATGCCGTTCGCCAAGTACAAGCAACAAGCCGCGAAATGATTTTTCCCCGCATCGGGCTCGCGCTGGTCTTGATGGTCTGGCTGATGCCGCATGGCTGGTCCGCGCCTGCCGGCAAGCGGCTCACGCTCGGCGAGGCGCTGGCGGCGGCGGAAGCCGCCCACCCCGACCTGCGGCTGGCCGAGGCCGACCGGTCAGCCGCGCTGGCCGAACAGGAGGCGGCAGCCTCGCGCAGCGACCTTTCCGTCAATGTCGAAGCCGGCCTGCGTCACGCACGCCCTTCCTCCGGTCCGGATGCCAGCCTTTCCGACAACTCAGTTCGGCTGAACGCACGCAAGAGCCTGTACGATTTTGGCCGTACCGCCTTGTACGAACAGGCAGCCAGGTCGACAGTGGATGCCCGTGAAGCCGGCCTGCTGGAAGCGCGCGAGCGGCGCAGCATCGAAGTGATGGCCCGGTTTTTCAGCGTCCTGGCGGCGGACATGCAGTTTGTTGCCGATAATGAATATATGGCAGTGGCCTATGTCAATGCCGATAATGCCAGGGACCGCCTCAAGGTCGGCCAGATCTCCGCCACGGAACTGGCGGAGCTGGAGTCCCGCTACCAGGATATTCTGGTCCGGCGCAATGCCAGCCAGGCTCGCGCCCGCTTCGCCCGGGCGCAGCTGGCAAATGCCATGAATCAGCCCGGACAGCTTGTGGCCGAACTGGAAGACCCGAAACTTGCCGCCAATGACCTCTCCCTGCCGGATTACGAGATCCTGCTGCCCGTCATGCGGGAATACAATCCTCGGCTGCGCACCCAGTTAGCCCTGCTCGAAGCCTCGCGGCAGCGCATGGAAGCCTTGCGCGCCGAGAATTCCCCAAGCCTGGATGCCGAGGTCGAGGCGGCGGGCTGGAGCCGGGAAACGGCCACCCGCGACAACCTGCGCGCCGGCGTGGTGCTGACCTGGCCGGTGTACCAGGGGCGGCGCGTGTCGGCGCAATTGGCGCGGGAACAGGCCCAGTTTCACAAGCTCCAGGCCGAGGCCGACAAGCTCGGGATGGATCTGGCCGAAGCACTTCTGGAAGTGTGGGCTGAGGTCGACCAGTTGCAGCGCAGCGTGCGCGCGGCAGCCCGGAAGCAGGTCGAATATCGCGATCTGGCGCTGGAAAAGGCGCGCGGGCAATATGAAGTGGAACTGAAAACCAACCTGGGGGATGCCATGGCGGCGACGATGGAGGCAAAACTGCGCGAGCGCCGGACAGAGTACCAGCTGGCGCTGGGATTCGCGCGGCTCAAGGCGCTGCTGGGCAGGCCGCTGGAAAGCATGGCTAAAGATGAAGGGCGAACGAAATGATGAAATGGATTTTGGCGGGCATGCTGTGGGCGGCTACCGCCGCCTGGGCGGAGAGTTTTCCCGCGACCTTGCAGTGGTCGCAACGGGTGGAATTATCTCCCCGAGTGTCCGGCATCGTGCGCGAGGTTGGGGTGAATGCCGGCGATCGGGTGAAGAAAGGACAGTCGCTCCTGATTCTGGACGCTGCGCCTTATCAGGCGCGGGTGGCCGAGAGCCGAGCCGTGGTCGCCCGCTTTGCGGAGGAGACGGCGGAGGCCCAGCGCGATCTGGGTCGTACCCAGGAGCTCTACGACCGGACCGTGATTTCCACCTCCGAGCTGGATCAGGCCAAGCTGCGTCAAGCCCGCGCCAAGGCCCAACTGGACGGCGCCCAGGCACGGCTGGCGCGGGAACGCCAGGATCTGACGGATAGCGCGCTGCGCGCCCCCTTCGATGCGGTGGTGGTGGCGCGTCTGGCCGAGCCGGGGCAGCACGTGGCGGTCGGGCTTCAGCCCCAGCCCTTGCTGGTGCTGGCGAAGGCGGGGGAGATGGCGGCACGCTTCAAGGTGTCCGCTGACCGCATCGGCAGCCTCAAGGCCGGACAGGCGGTGACGGTGGTTGTGGGCAAGCAGGACTATCCGGCCACGCTTAAAAACCTCGGCCTGGAGCCGGTCAAGGACAAGGACGGGGTGGCCTACGAGGCGGATGCGGTGTTCGCGGTGAAGGAGCTGCTGCGCGCCGGAATGGCGGCGACGGTGAAACTGCCCGACTAATTTCCTGCAACTCTTGCTAACGCATACCCTTGGCCGCAAGGAATGCGCCGATTTCCTTGTCGGACTGCAGGATGTGCTGTTCCGCCCAGTCGGTGATGAAGGCCGAAACCAGCGCCGCCTTGGCCGGGCTGGGAGTGTGCAGGGCGTTCCTGAGGTTGTTCAACTGCTGGAGCAGGCCGCGGTGTTCCGCGATGTGCTCTTCCGGGTCGGGAAAGCCGTATTCCGTCATGAGCCTTTCCTCGAGGGCGAAATGCTCGCAGGCGAAAAGGACCAGGCCGTCCATCATCTCCTGCACGGCCTTGTGCCGGCTGCCTTGGCCGACCGCATCGGCGATCAGGTTGACCCGCTTGATGATCTCGCGGTGCTGGTCGTCAATGGCGGCGATGCCGACACAGTGGAGGCTTTCGTTCCAGATCAGATGGTGTTTCCTCATGGCAAGTTTGTCAGCCTCGACTATTCTTTGGCCCGGATGGCGGACTTGGGGCGGAACGCCTTGATCGCTTCTTCCCGGGTTTCCAGGTAAGGCCCGCCGATCAGGTCGATGCAGTAAGGCACGGCGGCAAACACGCCGTCGAGGGTTTCCTTGATCGCCTTGGGCTGTCCGGGCAGGTTGATGATCAGGCATTGCTTGCGGATGACGCCGACCTGGCGGGAGAGGATGGCGGTGGGTACGTATTTCAGGCTGACGGTGCGCATTTGCTCGCCGAAGCCGGGCAGCACCTTGTCCGCCACGGCCAGCGTCGCCTCCGGCGTGACGTCGCGCGGCGCCGGGCCGGTGCCTCCGGTGGTGAGCACCAGGCAGCAGCCTTCTTCATCCGCCAGTTGGCGCAGCGTGGCTTCGATCTGCGCCTGCTCGTCCGGGATCATGCGGGTGACGGCACGCCATGGCGTGGTCAGCGCGTTGCCCAGCCAGTCGTTGAGCGCCGGGATGCCCTGGTCTGCGTAAACGCCCTGTGAGGCGCGGTCGCTGATGGTGACCAGGCCGATTAAAACTTGCTGTTCGCTATTCATCCTGCTGCTCCGGCTCGGTTTCTTTTTCTTCGAGGATCATTTCACGCAGCAGCTTGAACAGGGCGCGACTGCTTTTTGGCGGCTTGCCGGCTGCGGCCTCTTTCTGCGCATTGCGGACCAGGGTGCGGATCTGCTGGATGTCGGCCCGCGCATATTCCACCACCAGGTCGCTCAAGGCGTGCTCTTCAGTGAGCAAGCGCTCACGCCAGCGCTCCAGCAGGTGAAATTTTGCGCCCTGAACGCGTGTGACGTTGTTCCACTCGTCCAGTTTGGCCCGGATTGGTTCCTCATCAACAAAACGCATTAATTTGCCGAGGTATTGCATCTGGCGGCGGCGGGCTTCGTGGCCGGTCAGGCGTTTGGCTTCAATTACCGCATCCAGCAGAGTCTCGGGCAGATTTATTTGTGCCAATTTATCCTTGTTAAGCCCCACCAGTTGTTCGCCGATATCCTGCAATGCGTGCATTTCTTGCTTGCGTTTGGTTTTGCTCGGGGGTTCCGGCAGGTCGTCAGGTGCGTCGAGTTCTAAATCAGCCATGGTTTCGCAAATGGAATCAAAGTTGCTATGATAACCCCAAAAACGGCATTTCATCGTACGTAGGATGGGTGGAGGCGCTTGCGCCGATACCCATCGCTTTGCGGTGATGATTGATGGGTATCGCTACGCTCCACCCATCCTACCCATTGACAGAAACTTTCGAGGTGCATGTGTCAGATTCCCGTTTTTCCCATTCCATTGAAACCCTGAGCCAGATCACCCGCGATATTCTGAACCAGTCGAAACTGGCTGGCGCCACCGCCTGCGAGGCGGAAGTGTCGCAAGGCTTCGGCCAGAACGTCTCGGTGCGCCACGGCGAGGTCGAAACCATCGAATACAACCGCGACAAGGGACTGGGGGTGACGGTTTACTTCGGCCATAAGCGCGGCCACGCCAGCACTTCCGACCTGTCGCCCCAGGCGATCAAGGATACCGTCGCGGCGGCGGTGAGCATCGCCAGATACACTGCCAGCGACGAATTCGCTGGGCTTGCCGATGAAAACCTGCTGGCCAGGGAGATCCCCGACCTCAGCCTGTACCACCCTTGGGATTTGTCGGTGGAACGGGCGATCGAACTGGCGAAAACCTGCGAGGCTGCGGCGTTCGCGGTGGACAAGCGGATCGACAATTCCGAGGGCGCCTCGGTGTCCACCCAGGAATCGCTGTTCATGTACGGCAACAGCCTGGGCTTCCTCGGCGGCTATCCCTCTTCGCGCCACGACATCAGCTGCGCGGTGATCGCCGAAGATGGAGGGATGCAGCGCGATTACTGGTACAGCTCGCGGCGCGATGCGGCCGACCTGGAAAGCGCAGCAGCCGTCGGCAGGAAGGCCGGCGAGCGCACCGTGCGCCGCCTCGCGGCGCGCAAGATCAAGACCACCGAGTGTCCGGTGCTGTTCGAGGCGCCGGTGGCGTCCGGCCTGATCGGGCATCTGGTCGGCGCGGTCAGCGGCAGCAGCCTGTACCGCAAATCCTCATTCCTGCTCGACAGCCTGGGCCAGCAAATTTTTGCCCCGTTCGTCCAGATCCGCGAGCTGCCGCATATTCCCAAGGGGCTGGCAAGCAGCCCCTTCGACAATGAAGGCGTCGCCACCCACGCGCGCGACCTGGTCAAGGACGGCGTGCTGCAGGGTTATTTTCTCGGCAGCTACTCGGCGCGCAAATTGGGCATGACCTCCACCGGCAATGCCGGCGGCAACCACAACCTGATCATCGAGAGCAGCGGCCAGGATTTCGACGGTCTGCTGAAAATGATGGGCAGGGGCCTGGTGGTGACGGAGCTGCTCGGCCACGGCATCAACCCGGTGACCGGCGATTACTCGCGCGGTGCCGCCGGCTACTGGGTGGAAAACGGCGAGATCCAGTTTCCCGTCGAGGAGATCACCATCGCCGGCAATCTCAAGGACATGTTCCGGCAGATTGCGGCGGTCGGCAGCGATGTCCTGATCCAAGGCTCGAAGCAGTGCGGTTCGGTGCTGATTGAGCGGATGACGGTGGCGGGGGACTGAACAACCTCTGAGCCCGTGGTTGGGGTTTTACTCAGGATTGTCCTGATCGTGGTAAAATCACCGTTTTGCTTTTTGGAAAGAGCCCGTTATGTTTAGCGCAGACCAGACCATCGCCAAGTTCGATCCCGAGTTGTGGCAGGCGATGCAGGATGAAACCCGCCGTCAGGAAGACCACATCGAGCTGATCGCCTCGGAAAACTACACCAGCCCGGCGGTGATGGAAGCGCAGGGCTCGCAGCTGACCAACAAATACGCCGAAGGCTATCCCGGCAAGCGCTATTACGGCGGCTGCGAGTACGTGGACGTGGCCGAGCAGCTGGCGATCGACCGGGTAAAGGCCCTGTTCGGCGCGGAATATGCCAACGTCCAGCCGCACTCCGGTTCCCAGGCCAACCAGGCGGTATACATGGCGGTACTGCAGCCCGGCGACACCATCCTCGGCATGTCGCTGGCACACGGCGGCCACCTCACCCACGGCGCCTCGGTCAATCTGTCCGGCAAGCTGTACAAGGCGGTGACCTACGGCCTGGATCCGAAAACCGAGGCGATCGACTACGACGAAGTGGAGCGCCTGGCCCACGAGCAAAAGCCGAAAATGATCGTGGCCGGCGCTTCCGCCTATTCCCTGATCATCGACTGGAAACGCTTCCGCAAGATCGCCGATTCCGTCGGCGCTTATTTTTTCGTCGACATGGCGCATTACGCCGGCCTGATCGCGGCGGGGCTGTACCCCAACCCGGTTGGCATCGCCGATTTTGTCACCAGCACCACCCACAAGACCCTGCGCGGGCCGCGCGGCGGCATCATCCTGTCCTCCGCCCAGCACGAGAAGGCGCTCAACTCGGCGATTTTCCCCAGCATCCAGGGCGGCCCGCTGATGCACGTGATCGCCGCCAAGGCAGTGGCCTTCAAGGAAGCGGCGACGAAAGAATTCAAACAGTACCAGGAGCAGGTGATCGAGAACGCCATCGTGATGGCCAAGGTGTTGCAGGAGCGCGGCTTGCGCATCGTTTCCGGGCGCACCGAGTCGCACGTGTTCCTGGTCGATCTGCGTGCCAAGAACCTTACCGGCAAGGAAGCCGAAGCGGCGCTGGGGCTGGCCCACATCACCTGCAACAAGAACTCCATTCCGAACGACCCGCAGAAACCCTTCGTCACCAGCGGCATCCGCATCGGCACGCCGGCGATGACCACGCGCGGCTTCACGGAGATCGAAGCGGAGCACCTCGCCAACCTGATCGCCGACGTGCTCGATGCACCCACCGATGAGGCCGTCATCAGCCGCGTGGCGAACGAGGCCAAGGCGATGTGCGCGAAGTTTCCGGTTTATGGAAAATAAGGGGCTAGGGGACAGGGATCAGGGGCTAGGGGGTAGAGAAACTACTCCACTTCTAGCCCCTAGCCCCTGATCCCTGCCCCGGAGCAACCCATGAAATGCCCTTTTTGTGGTGCCATCGACACCCAGGTGATTGATTCCCGCGTCAACGAGGAAGGGGACAGCATACGCCGCCGCCGTCGCTGCCCGTCCTGCGACAAGCGTTTCACCACCTACGAAACGGCCGAGCTGCGCATGCCGCAGGTGGTCAAGCAGAACGGTACCCGCGAGGAATTTGACCGCGCCAAGGTGCGCACCAGCTTCATGCGCGCGCTGCACAAGCGCCCGGTGCCGACCGAATTCGTGGACCAGGCGATCGAGCGCATCGCGCAAAAGGTGTTGAGTCTGGGCGACCGCGAGGTGCCGTCGCGCCAGGTTGGTGAAATGGTGATGCACGAGCTGTACAAGCTCGACAAGGTGGCCTATATCCGCTTCGCTTCGGTCTATCGCAGCTTCCAGGATGTGGATGACTTCCGCGACGTGATTCGGGATCTGGATTAAGTAAGCGCCCGATGTTTTCCGCCGCTGATCACGAATACATGGCCCAGGCGCTGCGCCTGGCCGAGAAGGGGCTGTATACGACCACGCCGAATCCGCGCGTCGGCTGCGTGATCGTACGCGACGGCAAGGTGGCGGGTTCCGGCTGGCATGAGCGTGCCGGCGAACCCCATGCCGAGATCCATGCACTCACGCAGGCAGGCGAGCTGGCGCAGGGCGCAACGGTCTATGTCACGCTCGAGCCGTGCAGCCATCATGGC
>JAIOJM010000179.1 GCA_019911785.1 Sulfuricella sp.
AGGATTCAGGCCATGATTTTATCCCGTACCAGCCAGTATGCCATCCAGGCCCTCATTTATATCGCCACGCGGCCTCCGGGCGAGCCGATTCTGAACCGCAAGGTCGCTGAATATCTCGGCGTTCCCACGGCCTATCTGGCCAAAATCATGCAAAGCCTGTGCCGGGGAAATCTGCTTTATTCCTATCGCGGTCGCCAGGGAGGGTTCTGTCTGCGCGAGGGCGGGGAAAAGACTGATCTGATGCAGATCGTCACCCTGATCGAAGGGGTTGGCTTTACTGAAAATTGCGTTCTGGGGCTGAAGATTTGCAGCGACGAAACGGCCTGTCCCGTACATTCGAAATGGAAGCCGATCAAGGAAAAAATTGTTGCGCTGCTGCATGAGCAGACACTCGACCGGTTGGCCGCTGCCGTACAAAGCGGGAAGTATCGCATTTGCGACTTGCCGATGGCGATGATGGATGAAATGGGCCAGAAGGGGATATAATTGCGCCCCGTTGTCGAGCGATTCGGCCTGTGGGTGGCGGCTGTAGCTTGCATGCTGACTTTATTATCCGGATGTGCCGATAAAAGTGCCCCGGCCGAGCCATTCGTTGCAACTGATATTACCGGCGCTGATTTCGCCAGGGATTTCCGCCTTGTCGACCATCATGGCAAGACGCGCACGCTGGCCGATTTCAAGGGCAAGGCGGTATTGCTTTTTTTTGGCTATACCCATTGCCCTGACGTATGCCTGACCATGCTGTCGGGGTTGTCCATGGTGCAGAAACGGCTGGGCGATGACGCTGCGCGAGTCCAGGTGCTATTTGTAACGCTGGACCCGGCGCGCGATACGCCGGAAAAACTGGCGAATTTTGTGACTTATTTTCATAAAGATTTTCTGGCCCTGTACGGCGATGAACCCGCTATCGCCAGAACCGCCAAGGAGTTCAAGGTGACTTACGCCAAACATGATTCTGGCTCCGCGGCGGGCTATCTGCTGGATCACAGCACAGGCGTTTATGGCTTCGATTCTCGTGGCCGCTTGCGTGTGCTGATCAATCACGATGCTGAACTGGTGTCGATCGTGCATGATGTGAAACTGCTCTTGGGAGAGAAACCGTGACAGCCGTTGCACGATTGATGCCGAGACGGCCGGCGCCGCCGCGTGTGGCGGAACCTGAAGTGTGCTCCCCGGTTACCTGCAAGGATTGCGGGATTTATGGTTTGTGCCGCGAGGTTAACGGCCCGGATGTAGACCTGCGTCTGCTGGAAACGATCGTCAGAAATCGCAGGATTTTCAAGCGCGGCGAACTGCTCTACCGGATTGGTGAACCCTTGCGCGCCGTCTACGCGATCCGTTGCGGCTCCGTCAAATCCTATGTCCTGACCAATGATGGACGTGTTCAGATCACCGGCTTCCACATCACCGGTGAAGTGATCGGCCTGGGTGCCATGGCCGCCAATCAGTATACGAGCGAGGCGCGGGCGCTGGAAACCACCATGGTGTGTGAGGTGCCGATCGACGTGCTGGAGGCATACAGCGCAGAAATACCTTCCATCCGCCAGCAGATGCTCAAGATCATGAGCCAGGAAATTCTCGATAACCAGGAGTTGATGTTGCTCCTCGGCAAGAAAAATGCCGATGAGCGCCTTGCCACTTTTCTGTTAAGCCTTTCGCGTCGCTTTCAGCGTCGCAGTTATTCCCCTTCCCAATTCAATTTGAGCATGTCGCGCAGCGATATCGGCAATTACCTCGGTATGGCCGAGGAGACCGTGTGCCGGGTGTTTACCCGCTTTCAGGATGACGGCCTGCTGACCACCGAGCGGCGGCAGGTGCATTTGCTCGATCAGGATCGCCTCAAATCCATCTCCCTCGGCTGAACCGCATTTAAATTCGCGGCATTCCGCCCGCTTAATCGGATACGCAGGTATTGATTAATTGCGGTTTGGTTGACCTAAGTCAGTGAAAATCAGCGCGTTTGCGGTTATATTAAGCACCATTGTGCCAAATGGCTGAAAAGCGTGCTTTCTGGCACGGAGGCATTGAATATCTCGTATCGGTCCGGATGTAACGAGGCCGGTCGTGCGCAGGTTTATGTTTACAGCGAGGAGAAAGTTATGGCATCGGTTGCGATAGGGAGCAGCGAGCAATACAACTACGATATTGTTCGCAAATTCACCATCATGGCCCTGATCTGGGGCGCGGTGGGCATGCTGGTGGGGGTGACAATTGCCTCGCAACTGGCATGGCCGTTTCTGAATTTTGATATTCCCTACATCACCTTCGGCCGTTTGCGCCCGGTTCATACCGGTGCCGTGATCTTCGGCTTTGGCGGCAGCGCGCTGTTCGCCACTTCCTACTATATCGTGCAGCGCACCTGCCAGACCAGGCTGCTGTCGGATGGCATGGCCAGCTTCACCTTCTGGGGCTGGCAGGCGATCATCGTGCTGGCCGCGCTGGGCGATGTGATGGGTTATAGCCAGGGCCGAGAGTATGCGGAAATGGAATGGCCGGTCGACCTGCTGATTGCCGTGGTTTGGGTGGCCTATGCGATTGTCTACATCGGCACCATCATGAAGCGCAAGGAGCCGCATATTTATGTGGCCAACTGGTTCTACCTCGCCTTCATCCTGGCCACGGCCCTGCTGCATATCTTCAACAACCTGGCGATCCCGGTTAGCCTGACCAAATCCTACCCGCTGTTCGCCGGTGCTCAGGATGCAATGACCCAGTGGTGGTACGGACACAACGCGGTGGGTTTCTTCCTCACCGCGGCCTTCCTCGGCATGATGTATTACTTCGTGCCGAAGCAGGCTGGGCGCCCGATCTACTCCTATCGCCTGTCCATCGTCCACTTCTGGGCGCTGATCTTCATGTACATGTGGGCCGGTTCTCATCACCTGCACTGGACCGCGATTCCTGACTGGACTTCCACCCTGGCGGCAACTTTCTCCATCATGCTGCTGATGCCTTCCTGGGGCGGCATGATCAACGGCATCATGACCATGTCCGGTGCCTGGGACAAGCTGCGCACCGACCCGATCATGCGCTTCCTGATCGTGGCGCTGTCGTTCTACGGCATGTCCACCTTCGAAGGCCCGATGATGTCCCTGAAGGACGTGAATGCCCTGTCCCACTACACCGACTGGACGGTGGGCCATGTCCATTCCGGCGCGCTGGGCTGGGTGGCGATGATTTCCTTCGGTGCCATCTATCACATGCTGCCCCGCCTGTGGGACACCAAGATGCACAGTGCCAAGCTGATCAACGTGCATTTCTGGCTGGCGACCATCGGCACCCTGATGTACATCACCGCGATGTGGATTTCCGGCATCATGCAGGGCCTGATGTGGCGCGCCTACGACGATTACGGCAACCTGCAGTATTCCTTTGCCGAATCCGTTGCCGCCATGCATCCCTACTACGCCATGCGTGCCTTGGGTGGCGCCGTGTTCCTGGCCGGCATGTTGCTGATGCTCTACAACTGCTACATGACCATCCGCCAGGCGAAGGCCATGCCTGCCGGTGGCTTGGCAGCGAGCGCAGCGTAACGGGACTCGGGTTGAAACCCTCTCTCCTAACTCTCTCCCAGAGGGAGAGAGGGACGAGGTCTCGCTTCGCGAGTTTCACCTTAAACATAAGGAAAGATCATGGATCACGGAAAAATTGAAAAAAATCTTGGGCTGATGCTGGTGCTGACGATGATCGCCATCAGTATCGGCGGTCTGGTTGAAATCGTGCCGCTGTTCTTCATCAAGGGTACCGTCGAGGATGTGAGAACCCCCGAAGGCATCAAGATGGTTCGTCCCTATAGCCCGCTGGAGAATCGCGGTCGCGACATCTACATTCGCGAGGGCTGTTACCTGTGCCACTCGCAGATGGTTCGTCCGTTCCGCGATGAAGCCATGCGCTACGGACATTACTCGCTGGCGGCGGAATCGCAGTATGACCATCCGTTCCAGTGGGGTTCCAAGCGCACCGGCCCGGACCTGGCGCGAGTCGGCAAGAAATATTCCAACGAGTGGCAGGTGCAGCACTTGATCGCGCCACGCTCGATGGTACCCGAGTCGGTGATGCCGAATTACCCCTGGCTGCTGACTACTGCCCTGGATACTTCCGATGTGGCGGGCAGCATGAAGGCGCTACGTACGACCGGCGTGCCATACTCCATCAACAAGGCTGAGTACGACAACAACGTCAAGGAATTCGGCGCGGAGGTGGCGAAGCAGTTGCACATCCCCGATGCGCAGAAGAACCTGATCGAGCAGGCGCAAACCGGCAAGTATGACGGCAACGCCGCCGACGTAACCGAAATGGACGCGCTGGTGGCCTACCTGCAGGTGCTGGGTACGATGGTTGACTTCAGCAAGCTCGACAACGACAACTTCGTGAAATTCCGCTAAACAGGAGCGCGCTATGGAATGGCTGATGTGGTTTACCCGGTTTGAAAATACCAAGCCGATGGCGCTGCTGATTTTCTTCATCACGTTCTGCGCCATCCTGTTCTACGTGTATGGCAGCAAGACTCGCGGCGAGCGCCTGGAATCCTACAAGAACATGCCGCTCCAGGACGATTAAGTCAGGCCGATTAAATATTGACGCAAAGGAACCAATCATGAGTCAGGGAAACTCGCAAGAGAGCAACGTGCAAACCACCGGCCACGTCTGGGACGGAGATTTGCAGGAGTTCAACAACCCGCTGCCCGTCTGGTGGCTGTGGGCCTTCTACGCCACCATCATTTTCTCGGTGGTGTACTGGGTGGCCTACCCGGCCTGGCCGCTGGGTAAGGGGTTTACCACCGGCGTTGCGACTATCACCTACAAGAACGACAAGGGTGTGGAGAAAACCACGCACTGGAACACCCGCGCCCTGCTGATGAAAGACCTGCAGGAAGCTCGCGAATCCCAGAAGAAGTATTTCGACAAGGTCGCGGCGATGCCGTACGAGGAGATTTCCAAGGATCCGGAGCTGTCCAACTTCGTGGCTTCCGCCGGCAAGGTGCTGTTCGCGGACAACTGCGCCGCCTGTCATATGAGCGGCGGGCAGGGCAAGATGGCATTTGCTCCCAATCTGACGGACGACGACTGGATCTATGGCGGTACTCACGACAAGATCCAGGCATCCATCACCAATGGCCGCACTGGCATCATGCCGGCCAAGGGCGGTGCAGACCTGAACGAGGGCGAAATCGAGAGCCTCGCCAACTATGTGTTGAGCCTGTCGGGCGAGCCCATGGATGCCGCCAAAATCAAGGCCGGCGACGAACTGTTCCACGGCAAGGGTGGCTGCGTTGCCTGTCATGGTGCGGATGCCAAGGGCAACAAGGACATCGGCTCGGCCAACCTGTCCGACAAGATCTGGCTGTGGGCCGACGTGCCTGCCCAGGGCAGTGCGGACAAGAAAGTCGCTGCGGTCAAGGCAGTGATCACCTCCGGCCTGAACAAGGGCGTGATGCCTGCCTGGAATGGCCGTCTCAGCGCTGACCAGATCAAGCTTCTGACGGTTTACGTGCACGATGTGCTCGGCGGCGGCAGTCAGAAATAACGCGTTCGCTGTGAACGCCCGGACCCCGGCCTTGTGGACGGGGTCTTTTTATTTACGAGATTTTTTCTCGTACAAAAAACATTAGTATATAAAGATATTCTGCTGGTCTAGGTGGAACATTTCTGAGAATTGCTGGCCGAAAGATATGAGTGGTCAGGAGAGCATTGTGAAAGTAAAAAACTTGCAAGCAGGCGCAAAATCCGAAGAGTTGTTCCAGAAGCGGATTCCGATATTCACCCGGTCGGTTAAAGGCGCATTTCGCACCTTCAAGACGTCCGTAATGGTGCTGGCATATGCTGTCTATTTCTTCCTGCCCTGGCTGCCTTGGGCGCGCCAGGATGCGCCCGCGCAGGCCGTGTTGTTCGACATGGTGGGGCGCCGCTTTTTCATCTTCGATCTGGTGTTCTATCCGCAGGATCTGATCTCACTGGCTCTGCTGCTGTTCATTGCCGCAGCGCTGCTGTTCTTCGCAACCGGACTGGTGGGGAGGGCATTCTGCGGCTATTTCTGCTTCCAGACGCTGTGGACGGATGCCTTCATCTTTATCGAAAGCTGGATTCAGGGCGAGCGCCCCGCCCGCATTCGTCTTTACAAGCAGCCGTGGAATGCGGAGAAGCTGGTCAAATATGGCGCCACTCACGCCCTGTGGCTGCTTCTGTCCTTCGTTACCGCCTACAGCTTCATCATGTACTACGGTTATGCGCCCGAGTTGACACGGCGTTTCTTCACTGCCGATCTGCCTTTCGTCGCCTATTTCACCGTGTTGATTTTAACCGTGACCACTTACGTGGCGGCTGCACTGGCACGCGAGCAGGTGTGCATTTACATGTGTCCCTACGCGCGTTTTCAGGGCGTGATGTACGAGCCGGAAACCCTGGCGCCCTACTATGACTTCCAGCGCGGCGAGGGGTCGGCAGGGCGTGCTGTGCCGCGCGCAGGCACCAAGACTCGCGAGGAGCGACAGGCCCAGGGGATCGGCGATTGCATCGATTGCGGCTTTTGCGTGCAGGTGTGTCCGGCCGGTATCGACATCCGCAAAGGGCTGCAATACCAGTGCATTTCCTGCGGTTTGTGCGTGGATGCCTGCAACAACATCATGGATTCGGTCGGCTTCCCCCGTGGGCTGATCCGCTACGATTCGGAAATCAACATCGAAAGCAAGAATCCGGGCAAGCCGCATCTGGACTGGCTGCGCTTGCGTACTCTGGGCTATGGCGCGGCGATACTCGTGATGGTGAGTGTGCTGGTATACAATATCGCCGCGCGTTCCGAGATCGAGCTTTCCATCCAGCCGGTGCGCCAGCCGCTGTTCGTGGTGCTGTCGAACGGGGATATCCGCAACCGCTACCAGATCCACATTACCAACAAGTCGCAGGAAGTGCAGGATTACCTCATCGGCGTGCGTGGGATCCCGGAGGGGGCGCTGGATCTGGGAGAGATGCGCGAGGTCAGCGTGCGCCAGGGCAAGAGTTTGATGGTGCTGGCGAACGTCAAGCTTCCTCCCGCCATGGTGAGCCAGGTGAGAGAGATCGAATTCGTCATTACACCGCTGAAACATCCGGATCAGGCGGTGATAAAGAAAGCCCGTTTTTACGCCAAACATGAGGGATAAATAAGTGACAGTGACCTTGTTCGGAGGGGCGGCGCTTATCGCCCTGTTGTATTTCGGCCTGCGGCTGGCCGGTGTTTCCAACTACTGGCGCGGCGTGATCAGCGGCGCGTTGCCGACCCTGGCGATCATGTTCTACAGCCTGAGCCACTGGCCCGGCGGCGACGTGGTGGCTCTGCATCTGGCGCTGTACGTCGCCACGGCGATCGTGCTGACCCTGACGGGGGATCGAAAGGCCGGGGCACCGCGGCAGCCGTTGCACTGGATTCCGAAGATTATCATCGGCTTCTTTCTGATGCTGGCGCTGTTGATGGCGGGGTTCGTCTCGATTTCAATGAGCGGGCTGCCGCCTTCGATTGCCAAATGGGTCATGCCTGATGCGGGAGGCAAGCAAATTTATACCGCTTTTTCCGGCGAGGTGCCGCATGACGAGGCAGCGGCCAAGGTCATCAGTCAGTACATGAAGAAATCCGAGCGGCAACGCCAGATGGGCTGGCGGATCGAGGTTGCCGGGCTCGACCAGCTCAGGCTCGGTCGGGCCGGTGAAGTCACCGTCAGCGCCAGCGACGGCGCGCAACAGCCACTGGAGGGCGCGACCGTGACGCTCAGCATCAAGCGGCCGGCCGACGGCGCGGATACGGGTAAACCGGCCAACTTGAGCGCTTTCGCGCCGGGGCGCTACCGCGCTCAGGTCGGGATGGACCGGCCTGGTCAGTGGGTGGCGGTGCTGCTGATCGAGCGCGGCCAGGACAAGTTCGAGACGGCCAAAGAGATCATCGTCCCGGCATTCTGATGAGCAGCGCTGAAAAGACGTGTTACCACTGCGCCCTGCCCGTTCCGGCCGGCGCGCATTACCCCGTAATCATTGAAGGCGAGTCGCACGAGATGTGCTGCCGCGGCTGTCAGGCGGTGGCGCAGACCATCGTCGACAACGGGCTGACCGACTATTACCGGCATCGCACCGCATTGCCCGGCGTCGGCCACGAAGTGGTGCCGGAAGAAGTGCAGAAGCTGGCGCTTTACGACCACCCCGGCATCCAGAAAAGCTTTGTCCGGCAAGAAGGCGAGCACGTCAAGGAAGCCTCTCTGATCCTCGAAGGTATTACCTGTGCCGCCTGCATCTGGCTCAACGAGCGTCACCTCAGGCAGCTGCCGGGCGTGCTCCAGGTTCAGGTCAACTACGCTACCCACCGCGCCCGCATCACCTGGGACGACCAGGTGATTCATCTCAGCAAGATCCTCGAAGAAATCCAGCTGCTCGGCTACAACGCCCATCCCTATAGCGCCGAGCGCCAGGAAAGCCTGCGCCGCAAACGGCGGGCAAAAGATCTGCGCCGGATCGCCATTGCCGGGCTATCCTCCGGCCAGGTGATGATGCTGGCGGTGGCGCTGTACGCCGGCGCCGCATTCGGCATGGAGGACAGCACGGCTGCGCTGTTGCGCTGGTTCAGCCTGGTGCTGACGCTGCCGGTGGTGTTCTATGCCGCTGTGCCGTTCTACCAGAGCGCCTGGAATGCCTTGCTCGGGAAGCGCCTGAACATGGACGTGCCGGTTTCCCTGGCCGTGATCGGCGCTTTCGCCGGCAGCGCCTGGGCCACGCTGCAGGGCCACGGCGTGGTGTACTACGACGCCATCACCATGTTCAGCCTGTTCCTGCTTTCCAGCCGCTTCCTTGAGCACGGCGCCCAGGAAAAGTCGGTCGAAGCGGCGGAAAACCTGCTCAAGCTCGCGCCGGCAATGGCCACCAGGGTATTGGATGGCGGCCAGCACCAGCCGGTGCCGGTGCTGGAGCTGAACGAGGGCGACACCATCCTGGCCAAGCCGGGCGAAGCCATCGCCGCCGACGCCGAAGTGATTGAAGGCGAAAGCACGGTGGACGAGGCGCTGCTGACCGGCGAGAGCCGTCCGGTACCGAAATGCACCGGGGCGCAGGTGATTGCCGGCAGCATCAATCTGGAAGGGCCGCTGCTGCTCCGCGTGACCGGAGTGGGTGAAAACACCGTGCTGGCGGGCATCGTCCGGCTGCTCGATCGGGCGGTGGCGGAGAAGCCGCGCCTGGCGCAGTTTGCCGATCGGGTGGCGGGGCATTTCACGGTCGGCCTGCTGATTCTGACGGCGATAGTCGGCGCTGTATGGTGGTGGCTGGATCCCGGGCAGGCATTCGGAATCATGCTGGCGGTGCTGGTGGTGACCTGCCCGTGCGCTTTGTCGCTCGCCGCGCCCACGACCTTTGCCGCTGCCGGCTCGCATCTGCTGCGGCACGGCATATTGCTGACGCGCGGCCACGCTCTGGAAACCCTGGCCAAGGTCAATCATGTGGTCTTTGACAAGACGGGTACCCTTACCTACGGCAAGCCGGTGCTGCAGCGCACCGTCACATTTTCCGAGCTGGACGAAGAGCGCTGCCTGTTGCTCGCAGCCAGCCTGGAACAGGCTTCGGAGCATCCGCTGGCGCAGAGTTTTCTGAGCCGGGTCGCCGGCACTGATTTGATTGCGGTTCAGGAAGCACAGAATCTGCCTGGCAAGGGCGTAAGCGGTTCCATCGCCGGTGTGCGCTATACCCTGGGCAATGCTGCCTTGGCTGGGTTCGAGCCGGTGGCGCTGCCGAGCGATCTGCCGGAAGGCGCCACGCGGGTGTGGTTGTGCGACGAGCGGCGCACCCTGGCGGTGTTCGTGCTGTCAGACGGCCTCCGGCCACAGGCCCGCGAGCTGGTCGGGCGGCTCAAGTCGGCAGGGGTGAGTGTCACCATCCTGAGCGGCGATGCGGCCGACGCGGTGGCCCACGTTGCCGCCGAGGCCGGCATCGAATCCTGGCAGGCCGCGCTGCGGCCGGAAGACAAGCTCAGGGCGCTGCGCGAACTTCAGCAGCGCGGCAATGTCGTAGCGATGGTGGGTGACGGCGTCAACGATGCGCCGGTGCTGGCCGGGGCCGATGTGTCCATCGCCATGGGTGGCGGCACCCAAGTTGCGCGGGCCAGCAGCGACATCGTATTACTGACGGAAAATCTGCTGGATATCCAGCGCGCCCTGCAGACCGGCCATGCGAGTATCGCCGTAATGCGCCAGAATTTCGCCTGGGCAATCGTTTACAATCTGCTCGCGCTGCCCTTTGCCGCAGTCGGCATGATACCGCCGTGGCTGGCCTCCATCGGCATGTCGACCAGCTCGCTGGTGGTGGTGCTGAATGCGCTGCGCCTGCGCTGATTGAGGATGTAGGAATGACAGAGATACTGATTTTTTTGTTGGGCATGGCCGCGGTGATGGTACTTGTCGCCGGGATCGGCATTTTCTGGGCGATCAGGAACGGACAGTTCGAGGACATGGAAGGCCCGGCCCAGCGCATCCTGATGGATGACGACGATCCCCGCATTCCGCGCTATGCCGATTCGCGATCTAAGAAGCGATAAGTTGACGTGGCGGGGTGAATGGAACGGGGTTTTGAACTAGAATTGGCCCAGTTTTGAAAAACTGGGTTTTGGCGGATTTTTAATTAAGGAGATATCAATGGCTAAATTTGTGATGCCTGTCGTGGTGGCTTTAATGGTTTGGAGCTGGATCAGCTTTTTCTCCGTGATTCTGGCCTGATCAGGCATCGGAATGCCCAGAAAAAAGGCGGGGCGCCAAATGCGCCCCGCCTTTTTTGTTGCGGTGAGGTCAGGCGGCCTCGGCCACAATCGCCGTCTTCATTTTCTGCAAGGCTTTTTGTTCAATCTGGCGTATGCGTTCCGCGGATACGCCATACTCCGCAGCGAGCTCATGCAGCGTGGCGCTCGCGTCCTCGGTTAGCCAGCGCGCCTCGATGATGCGGCGGCTGCGGTCGTCGAGACCCTGCAGCGCGCTGGACAGGCCGCGCTCGCGCGACTGGCTGGTTTGTTCCTGCTCCAGCAGGGCTGCGGGTTCGTTGGTCGCATCGGCCGCGAGATAGGCGATCGGGCCGGTGCCTTCATCCTCGTCCCCGCCGTGGGTTTCCATGGAGATGTCCTGACCGCCCATGCGGCTTTCCATTTCCACCACTTCCTCCGGCTTCACGCCGAGGTCCTTGGCGATGCTGTTCACCTCATCCGGGCCGAGGTAGCCGAGACCCTTTTTCATGCTGCGCAGATTGAAGAACAGCTTGCGCTGCGCCTTGGTGGTGGCGACCTTGACCAGGCGCCAGTTGCGCAGGATGTATTCATGCATTTCTGCGCGGATCCAGTGGATGGCAAAGGAAACCAGCCGCACACCGCGCTCACCGTCGAAGCGGCGCACGGCTTTCATCAAGCCGATGTTGCCTTCCTGAATCAGGTCCGCCTGGGGCAGGCCGTAACCCATGTAGCCGCGCGCGATATTCACCACCACGCGCAGGTGCGAAACCACCAGCATCCGCGCTGCTTCCACATCGTTGTCGCGCTTCAGCCGCAGCGCCAGTTCGTGCTCTTCCTCGGCGCTCAGCACCGGCATCGCCTTGACCGACTGGATATAGCTCTCCAGACTGCCGAC
>JAIOJM010000180.1 GCA_019911785.1 Sulfuricella sp.
ACCTCGCCGCAACCCAGCCCCTACCTGATGAACGTGCTCAACCACTACCTCACCCAGGCACTGGCCGAGACCGTCTCCCTGCACGGCGTTTTTCTGGAAGTGCAAGGCATGGGCGTGCTGATCACGGGGGAAAGCGGCATCGGCAAAAGCGAGCTGGCGCTGGAACTGGTTACCCGCGGCCACCGCCTGATCGCCGACGATGTGGTGGACTTCTACCTGGTTTCGCCGGAAACCGTGGAGGGACGCTGCCCGGCGCTGCTGCAGGATTTCATGGAAGTACGCGGCCTCGGCGTGCTGAACATCCGCGCGCTGTTTGGCGAGACCTCGGTCAAGCCGAAAAAGAACATCAAACTGATCGTCAACCTGATCAAACTGTCCGCCCTGAAAATTTCGTCCCAGGACCGGCTGCAAATCGAAGAGTTCAGCCAGAACATCCTTGGGGTGGAAATTCCCAAAGTACGCATCCCCGTTGCTTCGGGCCGCAACATTGCGGTGATGGTGGAAGTCGCCGTGCGCAACCACATCCTGCGCAAGCGCGGGATCAACAGCACGCGCGAATTCGTCGAGCGGCATGAGCGGATGATGGCAGGCTCGAAGGAAGAGAAATGAACGGAGAAACCGTGAGCAGTGAGCAGTTAGCGGCGAGCAGGAAAAGCCCTCGGCCCGGTTTTGACCTTACCGCTCACCGTTCACCCCTCACCCCTCACCGCACCTCATGCAGCTCATCCTGATCAGCGGCCTCTCCGGCTCCGGCAAAAGCATCGCGCTCACCGTGCTGGAAGACAGCGGCTTTTACTGCGTGGACAACCTGCCGGCTCAACTGCTGCCCAACATCGCCGGTTTCCTTGACCAGGCCGGCCACACGCGCATCGCCATCAGCGTGGACGCGCGCAGCGGCGGCCAGTTCAGCCAGCTGCCCGATATCATCGAATATCTCAAGGCGCAGGGACTGGATCTGCGCCTGCTGTTTCTGGAAGCGAAAACCGATACCCTGGTCAAGCGCTTCAGCGAAACGCGGCGGCGCCACCCGCTGAGCAATGACCAGCGCACCCTGCAGGAATGCATCCAGATCGAGCGCGACCTGCTCGAACCGATCAGCGCCCTCGGCCACCGCATCGACACCAGCGACCTCAACGCCAACTCCCTGCGTGCCTGGATCAAGGATTTCGTCGATTTCGACCGTTCACGGCTGACCCTGCTGTTCCAGTCCTTCGGCTTCAAGCACGGCATCCCGCTCGACGCCGACTTCGTCTTCGACGTGCGCTGCCTGCCCAATCCCCATTACGACCCTGTGCTGCGCCCTCTCACCGGCAGGGACGCCGCGGTTGCCGCCTTCCTGGAAAGCGATGCCGGCGTGCAGAAAATGCTGGGCGACATCCTCCGCTTCGTGGAAGACTGGCTGCCCTGCTTCATCCGCGACAACCGCAACTATCTGACCATTGCCCTGGGCTGCACGGGTGGACAGCACCGCTCGGTGTATTTCGCCGAAAAACTGACGGAACATTTCCGCACCGGCGGGCAGCAGACCATGGTGCGCCACCGCGAGCTCACATGATCTTCCGGCTGATAAAAACCGGCGACTGGCTGGTGCTGCTTGCCGGCATGACCATCACCGCCTGGCTGTTTGCCGCGCTGTGGCAGGGATACGCCGCCGACAAGGCAGTGGTGCGCAGCGGCGGCAAAATAGTCGCCGAACTCAGCCTGGCGGAAAACCGCAGCTACCTCGCCCACGGCCCGCTCGGCACCAGCCGCATCGAAATCCACAACCGCCGCGCCCGCGTCGCCGAAGACCCCAGCCCGCGCCAGTATTGCGTCAAGCAGGGCTGGCTGAGCCAAGCCGGAGAAGCGGCCCTGTGCCTGCCCAACCAGATCAGCCTGGAACTGACCGGCGCGAAGAAGTTGTATGACTCGCTGAATTATTGAGCATTAAAATATCTATCAACATGATGCCTTCAACAATGCAGATCAAAAACCCTTTAACCGCAATGGACGCAAAGGTTCGCAAGGTACACCATGGCATTGCTTTCCTTCGCGTACCTTTGCGTCCTTTGCGGTAAAAATGCAGGTATCCATCCAGACCACCCCCGAAGACCACCGCATCGCGCGGCTGGCGGCGTTCGCCATCGGCCTTTCGGTAATGGAAGCCGTGATCCCCTCACCGCTGCCCGGCATCAAGCCGGGGCTGGCGAACATCGTCACCCTGCTGGTGCTGGAACGCTTCGGCCTGCGCGCCGCCGTGTGGGTATCGCTGCTGCGGGTGGTGGCGGGCAGCCTGATCCTCGGCACCTTCCTTTCCCCTTCGTTCGTCCTGAGCTTTTCCGGTGCGGCAGCCAGCCTCGCGGCGCTGGCGCTGGCGCGGCATCTGCCGAGAAGCTGGTTCGGCGCGGTATCCCTGAGCATCATCGCCGCCTTCGTCCATATCGCCGGGCAAATGGCCGTGGTTTACCTGTGGCTGATCCCGCATGCCGGCATTCTCTATCTCGCCCCGATTTTCGCCGTCGCCGCCCTGCTGTTCGGCACCGTCAACGGGCTGATCAGCGCCAGGCTGCTGGCCGAGGGCGAAGGCGCCCGCTCTGCCTGGACGCCACGGCAACAGCCATATTGAGCGCACCGCCCTCCTGGCCTACAATCAGAACAATGAAAACCCAAAACAAGACCATCACCCTGGCGCTGACCGGCGCATCCGGCATGCCCTACGCCCTGCGCCTGCTGCAATGCCTGCTGGAAAGCGGCAGCCGGGTCTATCTCCTGTATTCGCAGGCAGCGCAGATCGTGGCAAAACAGGAAATGGACCTGACCCTGCCCGCACGTCCGCAGGAAGCGCAGCAAATGCTGTGCGAACGCTACGGCGTATCGTCTGACCGACTCAAGGTATTCGGCCGCGACGAATGGTTCGCCCCGGTCGCCTCCGGCACCAACCCGGCCGATGCCATGGTGATCTGCCCCTGCACCATGGGCACGCTCGGCTCGATCGCGGCGGGCCTGTCCGACAACCTGATCGAGCGCGCCGCCGACGTGATGCTGAAGGAAAACCGCAAGCTCATCATCGTGCCGCGCGAAACGCCCTTCTCCGCCATCCACCTGGAGAACATGCTGAAACTGGCCCGCGCCGGCGCCGTCATCCTCCCCGCGAACCCCGGCTTCTACCACCACCCCCAGAGCGTGGACGAAGTGGTGGACTTCATCGTGGCGCGCATCCTCGATCATCTCGGCGTCGAACACCAACTGATGGCACGCTGGGGTGACCCACAAAGCAACCACGAATGACACGAATGCTCACGAATGCTCACGAATGCTCACGAATATTCTGAGCATCAGGCCCATCTGGCAACCTCAGTTATTTTTTCATTCGTGTTTATTTGTGTTCATTCGTGTAATTCGTGGTTAAAGGTTTTTTGAAAAATATGGCTAAATTCTATCCATCACTCGACGACAACCTCAAAGCCTTCATCGCACGGCAGCATATCTTCTTCGTCGCCTCCGCACCCGATGACGGACGCATCAACCTCTCGCCCAAGGGGCTGGACAGCTTGCGCGTGCTGGACGACAAGCGCGTGGCCTGGCTCGACCTCACCGGCAGCGGCAACGAAACCGCCGCCCACCTGCTGGCAGACGGGCGCATGACCCTGATGTTCTGCGCCTTCGAGGGCAACCACCTGATCCTGCGCCTGTATGGAAGGGGGCGCGCCGTCAAGCCGGGCGATTCCGGATGGGCAACGCTCGCGCCGCAATTCCCCACCCTGCCCGGCACGCGCCAGATCATCCTGCTCGACATCGAATCGCTGCAAACTTCCTGCGGCGCCGGCGTGCCCCTCTACACCTATACTGGAGAACGAGAGGAATTGCTGCGCTGGCTGGAAAAGAAAGGCGAACAGGGCGTGCGCGACTACCAGCACGAAAAGAACCGGGTCAGCATCGACGGCCTGCCAACCGGATTATTTGAGGAGACAAGATGAAACACATAGCACTGATCGTTATGCTGCTTGCCACGGCAATGCTCACCGCCTGCGAACAAAAGCCCTACCAGCCGCCGGTCCCCCACACCGAACCCGACAAATCCGCCACCAAGCTGTTCGAGCCGCAGCGCGAAGCACTGGACAAGGCCAAGGGCGTGGAGAAGACGGTCGAACAGGCGAGCCAGGAGCGGGAGGAAGCCGCCGGAAAAGCCCCCGGCTACTAAGCGCCAGATTTCCTTGGCCCGGA
>JAIOJM010000181.1 GCA_019911785.1 Sulfuricella sp.
CCCGGCTTGACGCGGCTTCCTTCCTCCACCGGCCGGCTGTGCAGGATGCCGGGCATGCGGAAGGAGACTGCGATTTCGGTGGCATCCATCGTGCCCGAAGCGAATACCGTGCCGTCATCCGGCCGTGCGTCCCAGGGCGCAAGTTTCCACAGCACGGCGGCGCCGATGCCTGCGGCGAGGATGCCGACAATTACGATTTTTTTGTTCATAGCCTTGCTCCTTGCTGGGTAGAGTGCCCCGGAAGACTCGTTGCGGTGAGCCTTTGACGGGGCGAAATGCCGACATTCGCGTCCTGAACGATTTGCTCGCCGCCGCAGGTCATTCCGCAGCGGTGCCATGAGAGGTATTGCGTGAGGGTATGCGGGTCAATGCCGGACGAGGAATGCTCCGCGCCCGATTTTTTGCCCGCGGCTGGCGGCCTGAAGCTGTCTGGCGCGAGCTCGCCGATGGCGCGCAACAGCCGCGCCTGGCTCACGCTGATGTCGTACCCCGCCTGGAGGCGGCTCGCGGTGGCGGCCCAGAGGGCGGATTCGGCGCCGAGCAGGTCGGTGATGGTGTTCTCCCCGCTGTGGTAGCGCAGGGTTTCGATGCGCAGCGCTTCACTGGCCTCGCTTTCTCCCTGGGTGGCCGCTTCCAGCCGGGCGCGGGATTCGGTCAGAGCGCCAAAAGCCTGTTCGACCTCGCTGGCGAGCCGGTTGCGCGCGTCTTCCTGCTGCAAGGCGTTTTGCCGCTGCTCGAGACCCGCCTGTTCCACCCGGCGCTTACGGATGTCGCCATCGAACACGGGCAGGGACAGCTGCACGCCCATCTGCCAGTCGTCGTAGCCTTTCCAGTCGCCGCCGGCGCTTTCCTTCGCCTTGGCCACCAGATTGATTTGCGGCAGCCGGTCGCCGCGGGCAATGGCGGTTTTTTGCTGTGCCGCCTTGCCCATGGCATCGAGCCTGAGAATATCCGGGCGCTGCTGCAAGGCGCGGCCCATCGCCTCTTCGGCCGAAACCGGCAGAACCGGGGCGGTTGCGCCCAGATCGGACAGAATCGGTGCCGGGCCGCTCTCACCCAGCAAAGAGGCCAGCAGCGACAACGCATCTTTCTCGCCCTGCGCGACGGACACCTTGTCGTAGCGCGCCTGCGACAGCTGGGTCTGGAGCCGGATCAATTCCAGCCGGGCGGCGCGCCCCTCCCGGATACGCAATCCGATGTCCTTTTCCTCCTGCTGCAGCGCCTTGATGCGGGCATCCAGCACCTTTACGAGCTGGCGAAAATGCAGCGCCTTGGTATAGGTGGCGGCGACATTGAACAGCAGGTCCTGCCCGCCGGCGCGCAGCGCCTGGACGGAAGCCTCGCGGTTGTGCGCGGCCAGCGCCTCGCCGGCCACCAGCTTGCCGCCGCTGTAAAGGGGCAGAGTCAGTGCCAGGCCGAGATTGGCGATGTCATTGTCCATTGACGGAAAAACGCCGGCCTGGCGGATCGGCGTAACGAAGGTTGGGTAGGCATAGCGGGTGTAAGCCGCATTCAAGTCAACCTTGGGCAAATGCTGGCTGCGGGCGATGTCCTGCTCCAGGGTTTGCCTGCCGACCTCGGCCTGCTGGCTCTTGATTGCCGGGTTGGATTGCGCGGCCCGTTCCATCGCCTCCCACAAGGGCAACGAATCTGCTGCAAAAGCCGCTTTCCCGGTGGAAAGGAGCAAGGCGAATAGCAACAAGTGTGACAAGGGTTTCATAATCAAATCCATCCTGAATTCTGCTTCTTGCCTGATTTAAGTAAGTGATCAATTACCACTTTATATCTGAAAATATCCTTTGTCAACAATTGCATCTTATGATTTATTTAGTTTAGATATTCTTGATTAACATGCAGCCTAATACTTGCTTATTTTTTAACCCACTTGCGGAGACCATATCCTCTTCGCCGAAGGGGTAGTAATAGCATAGAGGGGCGCAAAACCTGCGCCCCTCTGGCTCAAGGTGGTTTCGCTCGACACCCGGAAAGCCATTGCTTCATGCGCACTGATTTTTCCATCCTGGTTAGTGTCCGCCGCGTCAAAATACCGATTGTGCTGTTCATAACAATACTCCCTAAATAAAATGAATAATTGCTTCTCAGCGAAGCGTATTTAACCGCTGTGGTGTAACCGGCATATGTCAAAGCAGGCATTTTTTTGTAACTTATTGTGACAAGATGCCGGGCCGTTACACTGCTTTACAATTTTCTTGCATGAAAACCGGGGTTACAGGGTATAAATACGCCATGACGACACCAGAACACATCCTCATCGTGGACGACGATGCCGAGATCCGCAGCCTGCTGGGCGATTATCTGCAGAAAAACGGCTATCGGACCACCGCCGTGGCTGAAGGCAAGGGCATGTTGGCGGCGCTGGATAACGGGCGGGTGGATTTGATCGTGCTCGACCTGATGCTGCCCGGAGACGATGGCCTGGTGTTGTGCCGTAATCTGCGGGCGCGCTCCGACATCCCGGTGATCATGCTCACCGCCCGTGGTGAGGACATGGATCGCATCCTCGGCCTGGAAATGGGTGCTGACGATTACCTGCCCAAGCCATTCAATCCGCGCGAGCTGCTGGCGCGCATCAAGAGCATCCTGCGCCGGGCCAAGGCCTTGCCGGAAAATCTGCGCACCGACGACGCACTTCATCTCCGCTTTGCCGGATGGGAGTTGGATATGATCTCGCGCCAACTGGTCTCGCCGCAAGGAGTGGTGGTTCCGCTGAGCGGTTCCGAATACCGCCTGCTCCGGATATTTCTCAATCACCCCAACCGGGTTCTCAGCCGGGATCAACTCATGGATCTGATGCAGGGACGGGAAACGGATCCTTTCGAAAGAAGCATTGATGTTCAGGTGAGCCGCCTCCGTCACCGCCTGGCGGACGATGCCAAGGAACCCGCCATCATCAAGACGGTACGGGGCGAAGGCTACGTCCTGGCCGCGCAGGTGGAAGCAGGAAGAAAATAATGCGACTCTTGCCACAATCCCTGTTCAGCCGCATGGTTCTGATCCTGCTTGGCGGCCTGCTTCTGGTGCAATCAATCAGCGTCATCTTCCATTTGCGCGAACGCGACCGTTTGCTGTTTCGCTCAAACAGCATGGAATCGGCGCAACGTATCGCCGATACCCTCCGGCTGCTAAATTCGCTTGCCCCCGCCGATCGGCATAAATTCATGGCGACCCTCAGCTCCCCAGCTCTGCGGATTTCCCTTGGCGCATCCCCCTCAAGCCTATCCCGTCAGAACCCGGACAGCGCAAGCCAGGCGGCCGGTTTCGGCATGTTGCTGCGCGACCTGATTGGGGAAAACCCGCCTATCGAAGTCACTGTTTCCGAAATGGCATGGCCCGCGCGGCAACACGAGATCAATACGCCCCACCGCACCAGCAGTATCCACCCACGGCAAAAAACCGCCTTCACGGTGGAGACGCGCTTGCAGGATGGGACAGCCGTGACATTCGATGTGCTCCCATCCGGAGGAGCTTTCCCCACGCCGCCCCGCCTGCTGCTCAATCTGCTGATCCTGCTTGCCGCGGTGATTTTTCTTTCGCTGCTCGCAGTACGTCTTGCCACGCGCCCCCTTAATACCCTCGCCAGTGCCGCAGAAAAACTGGGAAATGACATCAACAGCCCACCCCTGATTGAAACAGGCCCGACCGAAGTGCGTCGCGCGGCACATGCCTTCAACACCATGCAGTCACGCCTGGCCAGCTATATTCGGGAACGCACGCGGATTCTCGCAGCCATGTCGCACGACCTGAAAACCCCCATCACCCGCTTGCGGCTCCGGGCAGAGCTGCTGGAGGATAACGAACTCAGGGCGAAGTTCGCAAAAGACCTGGAAGAAATGGAGTCCATGGTTGCCGCCACCCTGGATTTCATGCGCGGGGTAGACAACCCGGAGCCGGTACAACCTGTGGACATCATGGCCTTGCTGGAAAGCCTCCAGGCAGATGCGGCGGAAATGGGCCAGGAAGTCAGGCTTGAGGGCAGCGCTGCCCAGCCCTATCCGTGCAAGCCGGCGGCCCTGAAGCGCTGCCTGGGCAATCTGATTGACAACGCCGTCAAATATGGCAAAAGCGCCACCCTCAGAGTGGATGACAGCGACAAACAGTTGCAAATCCGCGTTCTGGATCAAGGACCGGGCATACCGGAATCCCTTCTTGAGCGGGTGTTCGAGCCATTCTACCGTCTGGAAAACTCGCGCAGCCGCGACACCGGCGGCACGGGTCTGGGGTTGAGCATTGCACGCAATATCGCGCAATTGCACGGTGGCGAACTGGTATTGAGAAACAGGGCCGGCGGCGGCCTAGAAGCCATCCTCACCCTGCCCAGGCCGTTACCAGCGACAGCATGACGATGAAGGTCGGAGCAAGCGGTCAGGTAAAGAAACCGTAGTCAGTCAACAAGAAACGACGGTGCGTAGGAGCGACCTCCTGGTCGCGAATTCGGTGGTTCGCGACCAGGAGGTCACTCCTACATCACACAAATTCAATGTGACTACCTACGAAGATGTAATAGCCGGCCAGAAGCATCAGCAACAAACCCAGCAGCAGCTTGAGCGTTCTTTGCGGAACACGTTTCTGGAACCGCGCACCGAAGTACATCCCGGCGAAACCACCCAGACCGAACAGCAGCCCCAGCGCCCAGTCGGGCTGGGTCGCCATCCCCGCCGGCGCGGGAAGCAGGCTGTACAACGCCACCCCGGCTACCGAGGTGAACAGCGTACCGGCTATCGCCGCCCCGGCGATGGCATGTACCGGCAGGCCGAACAAGGCCACGCAGAACGGCGCGATGATGGCGCCGCCGCCGATGCCATAGGT
>JAIOJM010000182.1 GCA_019911785.1 Sulfuricella sp.
GCCATGAATAAATCAGTGCCCGGATGGTGAAATAGGTAGACACAAGGGACTTAAAATCCCTCGGCCGCAAGGCTGTGCCGGTTCGATTCCGGCTCCGGGCACCATAAAAACAAATGGTTAGCCGATTATTCGGCTTTCTTGATTTAAGGCGCGTCAACCAACTGTCAACCGCGCCAGCGGATTCAACGAAATTGCTTCCTGTAAATGGTCTGGTGCAAGGTGTGCATAGCGCATAGTCATTGTCAGGCTGCTGTGCCCTAAGAGTTTTTGCAGTACCAGAATATTGCCGCCGTTCATCATGAAATGACTGGCAAAGGTATGGCGCAAAACATGCGTCAGCTGGCCCCGTGGAAGTTTCAACCCTGCCACCTCCACCGCATCACGAAAAGCCGAATATGAGGGCTTAAAAAGTCGCCCTGTCGTTGTCTTGATTTCCTGTAATTCAGCTTCCAGGTGGGCCATGATCGGAACCGAACGGTTCTTTCCTGATTTGGTTTCAGAAAAGTGAACCTTACCATCCCTTACCTGCGTAGCCTTCAACCCTTCCGCCTCACTCCATCGAGCGCCCGCTGAAAGACAGATCGCCGTAATAAGCCAGGCATCCCGGTTTTGCTCCAGCGTTTTCAGCAAAACATCAATTTGATCCAGTGTCAGATAGGACAGCTCGCGCTCGGAAATCTTGAACTGCCGCACTTTGGCCAGCGGGTTTTCACCCTTCCAGAATTCCAGTCTTTGCAGTTCGTTAAACACCGCCCGTAAATAAGCGTGTTCCCGGTTCAGGTTATTCGCAGAAATACCGTCTTTCAATCGCTGAGCGCGGTACTCCGTGAACATTTCCGGCTTGAATTGATCGGCCACCGGATTGCCCAGGGCTTCACAGAGATTCAACAACCGGCTTTTCGTATTTGTAGCGCGAAGATTCATCCCATGGTGCTGGTGCCACAACTCGACCAATTCAGACAGTCGGCGCAAATCTCGTTTTTGACGTGTCCATCCAGGCGCTTGCGTCACCTTGGTTTTTAGCCATGCCTCATAGGCCAGCGCCTCCGCCTTGGTTGGAAGGGTTTTGCGGAAACGCTTGGAACCTCTGCCGCCTGGCTGGATGTCTACCAGCCAACCTGAATTAGTTTTCTTGATCGTCACGGCGATAGTTACGTTTTTTTGCGTTGGATATTTCGATGATCAGCCAGACAAATATTGTGCCGAAAAAGACAATAGCCAGAATATTCATAAATACGTCGAGCTGGCCGAAATAGTGGCTTAAATATCCTGACGTGGTGAACGGTTTGTCTTGTGCGGCGCTTGTTAAGCTGGCTTGTACTGGTTTTGCCGGTTGCGCGATTTTATTCGTTTGCGGTGCACTTCTGGCTGGCAAACTATAGTCAGCCAGCACCGTCATTCCATATGACGGTGTAAATGTTCCCCGTGCTTTTGAGTAAAACCTGAAAGGCAATGATGTTCGTCCGCTTTCAGTTGCTTTCAGAATGGCAAAATGTAGGTGCGGCCCACTGGAGTAGCCGCTGTTTCCTGAAAGAGCTATTACGCTTCCTTCCTGAACTCGTTGTCCGAACCACACATAGATCGAGTTCTGCTCCAGGTGCGCATATTCAGCAAACGTTCCATCATCATGCAGAATCGTTATGTGGTTCGCCTTGTCTCGGAAATATTCCTCCTTTGCTCCGTCTCCGTAACGGCTTTCCTTATCTACAACCATACCGGCGCGAGCCGCTAAAACCGGCGTTCTTTTTGGCATGGTTATGTCTATTGCGTAGAACGAATCCGGTGTTGTGTGTGTCGTGACATAGCCGCCATATGCCTGCCCGATTCTGAATTGGCTGCCGTCCGGGTATGGCATTCGATAGATTGCAGCGGGAGAGTGCGCTGCATTGGGGCTTCCGATTGAATGGCTATATTTGAACTGAAAAGAATTGCCGTATCTGGGATTTGCTGAATACAAGGATGCTAAAAAAACTTGGCTCATCGGCGGCACCACTGCGCTGACGGGCCAAGCTTGCGGTGAATTGACGTTTACGGCGTTAGTTATTTCTACTCGTGTGTAGATCGGTGCGGGTCCTTGATTGATTGCTATCAGGTTATGCACTTGGTCCGATTGCTGCGTATAGACCTTGAATGGATAAGGTTCTGCGGCAATAGGCTTTGTGCATAACACTAGTGCAATGGCGATGAGTCGAATCATGGGTATCCATACCACCGTTGTAAAACGTTTCTTGCGATTACCCCGCTCTTCCCGCCCTTTTTAAGTCCTCTCGTATTCTTTCAAGAATGGGGCTGGTATGTCCGTGTTCTTCGTCTGTTTTTCCTGTGACTAGCCAGTAGGCGTATTGAGGCCAGCGGTTTCCTATGGCCTCGATCATCTCATCATTTGCTCGTTGTTTTCCTTGAGCTAGGTTTTGCCATTTTCTTGCGCTGATTCCTGTTAGCTCTTCGAAGTGTTTGAATTTTCGATGACTGTCTGTTTCGCGCTCAATAATTTCGTTTATTCGCTCTCTCATGACTAAATTTTAGTTGACGTATTATATTTATTTATGATTAACTATATTTAAGTTAGTAAGCTGTGGTTTATATTGAAGCATAAAGGCGAACAAAGGCGAACGACGCATTATGGAATCAGTTCCAAACATTAGTCAATTAACAGGCGTCCCTGTGATGAGCCGCGAGCTTTTCGCCCAGAATGTTGGCGTTTCCCTCGATGTCGTAAACGGCTGGGTCAATCGTGGTTACTTGCCAACTTTTGAAATGGGGCGGTATCGCCTGATTAACGTTGCACTGCTTTCAAAAATGACGTTGGAAAAGGAATTTTCTCTATGAAAGTGCCGTTTTCTTCCGATGTCGAATTCTTCCCAAATGAACCCGGCATTCCATTTGGTGACAATCTCGCGCACCAGGTCAGCTGTATCTGTCGTCAATTTGGCGATAATAAAATCCCGGCGCTGCCGCGGATCCGTCTATTGCCTGTCACCAATTCCGAATTTTTTGAAGTCATGGAAAAGGGTGGTGACCTGATTCATGTTGAGGTGTCCCATGGGCATTGATTGGGCTAAACATTGGCAAGATAGTATGGCCGCTATTGATGATCTTTTTGGTTCGGATTCCGAATTTCGTGAGGTTAACGATGGCGACATGCTTCCAGATTTGAATAAAGATTACGACTCTTGGGATGAGGCCGATTGATGCCTATCCGTAATATCCGCGATTTTTACCGGCTGCGTGGCTATTACCCCGGTCCGCTGTCTTATCCGTTCACCCCTTTATGGGGAAATATTCCTGTTCCCGTTCTTGATCGCCTGTCCTTCCGTGCTATCGAGTCTCAATGTTCCGGCGATTCTCTCGGCGTGTTCATGGTTCGCGCCTGGGAGCATTTCCGTTATCCCCATATGTCTATGCTGCACGCTCTGCTTGATATGGGGCTGGTTCGCCGCGTTTTCCTTTCTACGGGTCAGGAATCATGGGAATGGTCAATTCGCGCCCTGCAAAGTACCGCCCGGAGCGGAGCGAGGACGGATACTTTGCAGGGCGCGAATAATGGTTTTTTTGATGTTTCAAAAATCAGCGAATTTTCTTCCTCGGTCGTGGTAGCACCGAGGATTAGTAGCATGGGTGCACCAGTACCTTAAAAATATGGCTATCGATACCTTGAAACTTAAATCACCTTCTATCGACGCTTCTTTGGCTCGAAAAATTGAAGCTCAATGCATCCTGAGGTCGGGTAAAGATTTGGCGACCGGTGAAATTTTGTATGAAATTACTACGGGTAATTTGCTGGGTAGCTGGGATAGCCGGATAAGTCTGAAAGTAATGCGAGAAGAATACGAAAGCCGGGGCCGTGGAAAAATTGAACTCGTTCCCTGTGAACCATATTTGCTCCTGGAGGGATCAGTTCACAAGATTTTTTTCGGCCATAACGTTTACGGTGGCCCGACTGATTTTCTCCGTATAGCAAGAGATTTTGTTTGCCTTACTGAGGATTTGTTAGGCGTTGATCTTCCTCTTGCTGACTGGTGGGAAGTGCGCCGGGTCGATTGGGCTGAAATGTTCCGTCTGTCCTATGTTGGTATACAGGAATTTTTTGAAGGGATGAGCACCTGCGATTTCCCCCGGCGCAAGGGCCAAAAGTACGGAATGCATTCGATCTATTTTCCCGGCACTCACTGCACCTTGAAGCTCTACCATAAGGGTCCGGATTTTCAGGCGCACGATGCCAGGCGTTTGAATTTCTTTTTCAAGGATTACCGTTATCAGAAGTTTCCCCAGGATGAAATGATTGCGGCCAATACCAATTGGGCGAAACGTAAGGTCGAAGCATTGCAGCGCCTGGCTAACAATCGCTTGCGCGTCGAAGCCGAAATTCATGCTGACAAACTGGATTATGACTTCGGCCATAAGCCGCTGGTGAGCGAGGTAACGGAAGATTATTTACGAAGTGTCTACGACAAGGAAATGTTGAAGTTAATGCGTGAAGGGAAGTCCGATATGGAAACCGTGCGGGAAAGTAGGGCGGTCAAGAACCGTCTGGTAAATATTTATGGTGAGGGTGAAGGGTCTAATT
>JAIOJM010000183.1 GCA_019911785.1 Sulfuricella sp.
GGCCTGTTCGGCGTACAGCTTCTCGGCCAGCTTGTGGGAGGCTTCTCCCAGCGCCTTGGTCTTGGCTTCGATGTCGTCCTTGTCGTTGCCCTTGAGCGCTTCCTCGGCATCCTTCAGTGCGGCCTCGATCGCGGACTTCTCGTCGGCGCTGATCTTGTCGCCGTAGTCGACCAGGGATTTCTTCACCGAGTGCACCATGGCGTCGCACTGGTTGCGGGTGTTGACCAGTTCCACGGTCTTGCGATCTTCCTCGGCGTGGGCGGCCGCATCCTGCTCCATGCGGCGGATTTCCTCCTCGCTCAAACCGGAGCTGGCCTGGATCTTGATCTTGTTCTCCTTGCCGGTGGCCTTGTCCTTGGCGGAAACGTGCAGGATGCCGTTGGCGTCGATGTCGAAGGTGACCTCGATCTGCGGCATGCCGCGCGAAGCCGGCGGGATGTCGGAGAGGTTGAACTGGCCCAGGCTCTTGTTGCCGGACGCCACGTCGCGCTCGCCCTGCAGCACGTGGATGGTTACCGCGTTCTGGTTGTCCTCGGCGGTGGAGAACACCTGGCTCGCCTTGGTCGGGATGGTGGTGTTCTTCTGGATCAGCTTGGTCATCACGCCGCCCATGGTCTCGATGCCCAGAGACAGGGGCGTCACGTCGAGCAGCAGCACGTCCTTGACTTCGCCCTGCAGCACGCCGCCCTGGATCGAGGCGCCGATGGCGACGGCTTCATCCGGGTTAACGTCCTTGCGCGGCTCCTTGCCGAAAATCTCTTTCACCTTCTCCTGCACCTTGGGCATGCGGCTCTGGCCGCCGACCAGGATCACGTCGGCGATGTCGTCGAGCTTCACGCCGGCATCCTTGATGGCCATGCGGCAGGGCTCGATGGTGCGCTGGATCAGTTCTTCTACCAGGGACTCGAACTTGGCGCGCGTAATTTTCACGGCCAGGTGTTTCGGGCCGGCAGCGTCGGCAGTGATGTAGGGCAGGTTGACTTCGGTCTGCTGCGAGGAGGACAGCTCGATCTTGGCTTTTTCCGCCGCGTCTTTCAGGCGCTGCAGGGCGAGCACGTCGTTCTTCAGGTCGATGCCGTTTTCTTTCTTGAATTCGTCCACCAGGTAGTCCATCAGGCGCTGGTCGAAGTCTTCGCCGCCGAGGAAGGTGTCGCCGTTGGTCGAGAGCACCTCGAACTGGTGCTCGCCTTCAATTTCGGCAATTTCGATGATGGAGATGTCGAAGGTGCCGCCGCCCAGGTCGAACACCGCGATCTTGCGGTCGCCTTCCTTCTTGTCCATGCCGAAGGCGAGCGCGGCCGCGGTCGGCTCGTTGATGATGCGCTTGACTTCCAGACCGGCGATGCGGCCGGCGTCCTTGGTGGCCTGGCGCTGGCTGTCGTTGAAGTAGGCCGGCACGGTGATCACGGCTTCGGTGACTTCCTCGCCCAGGTAGTCTTCGGCGGTCTTTTTCATCTTGCGCAGCACTTCGGCGGAAACCTGCGGCGGGGCCATTTTCTTGTCGCGCGCTTCGACCCAGGCGTCGCCGTTGTCGGCCTTGAGGATCTTGTAGGGCATCAGGTTGATGTCCTTCTGCACTTCCTTTTCCTCGAAGCGGCGGCCGATCAGGCGCTTCACCGCGTACAGGGTGTTTTTCGGGTTGGTCACTGCCTGGCGCTTGGCCGGCGCTCCGCACAGGATCTCGCCGTCTTCCGCGTAGGCGACGATGGAAGGCGTGGTGCGCGCGCCTTCCGAGTTCTCGATGACCTTGGGCTGGCCGTTTTCCATCACCGCCACGCACGAGTTGGTGGTGCCCAAGTCAATACCAATGATCTTTCCCATGTTTCTTCCTTTGTAACGAATGATTAAGAATTAACCTTGTTTCCCAGATGGGGATGCTCAAATTTATTTCAAGCCATAAAAACCGGTTTAGCCACGGATGTACACAGATGGACACGGATTATTAATAAGCTGGCTTTTCATTCCCGACGCTTTTGGAGTGAATGCGAAATTCATGCGCCATATTGCTTTAATCTGTGTAAATCCGTGTTTATCTGTGGATGAAACGTTTTTGGTTCAAGCGTCTTTGCCCTTGGCCACCATCACCAGCGCCGGGCGCAGCACCCGGTCGTGCAGCAGATAACCTTTTTGCAGGACGCTGACTACCGTATTGGGAGCGGCGTCGGCTTCCACCATGCTGATTGCCTGGTGCTTGTGGGGATCGAATTTTTCGCCCATCGGATGAATTTCACGCAGATTGAATTTCTCGAATACCGATACCAGTTGCCGGAGGGTCAGCTCGACACCGCTCTTCATGCTGGCCAGATCGGCGGTTTCCACCTTGATGGCGGCTTCCAGGCTGTCCTTGACGGCCAGCAGCTCGGACGAGAAACCCTCGACGGCGAATTTGTGGGCGTTGGCGATTTCCACCTGGGTGCGCTTGCGGATGTTGTCCGCATCGGCCTTGGCGCGCAGCCAGGCATCGTGGTGTTCCTGCGCGGCCAGTTCGGCCTGCTTGAGCATTTCCTCCAGGCTGGGCATGACTTCGGCCGCTTCGCCTTCGACACCCGCCTGGAAGGCTGCACTCACGGCTGAAGCTTCATCCAGCTTTTCCAGGAACTCTTCCTGCTCGACTTTGTTCTTCTGATCTTCGGGTTGCATGACGTCCTCCTGATAACGATGCAAAACCATATTGGGTACAATGTTTTTTTTTCAAGAGAGAGGCGGAGAGGTTTTTTTGGTTGCATCCCGAAAGGGTATTCTGGCGGCATGTTTTCGTTGCAACATTCTGGTTTCTATGGCATCGTTCAGAACAACCTGCTTTCTGGTGGCGATACTTCGATATTTATCAAGAAGGTTAATCTAATGCCTCGTGTGTTTTCGCACTGCAGAATCATCAACTTTTCCCTCATCGTGCTGGCCTTCTTCGTCCTGGTGCTTACCGGAGAGCTGGCCTGGAAGTCCTATGCCGACTACCGCGCTGCGAAAGACATGGGCCAGGCCAATGCAATGGCGGATCATCTGATCGAGGCGGCCGGCATCGAGGCGGTGGAACGCGGCCTGACCGCCAGCGCACTGGGCGGCCCTGTTCCGGCCTCCCCTGCGGCCCTGAAGAGCATTGCCGGGCTGCGCGAAAAAGGCGATGCCGGCTGGAACAAGGCGCTCGCTCTGGCGCGCGCCCTGGCCGCACGCGGGAAGCCGGATTCCGAGTTTGTTGATGCCATCCGGCAGGCAGGTCGGGAGCATGCAACTTTAATTCAGGCGCGCGCCCGCGCCGACTCGTGCCTGAAGGGCGAAGCCTGCGCCTATACAACGGCGGAATGGCTGAAAGTCATCAGTCGCTTCATCGGGGTCTCTTCGCGCCTGCGCGAGGCGGCGTTCCTGCCGCTGGATACGCCGCGCCACGTGGCCCAGTTCAACCTCGCGCTGAAGCGCTGGGTGTGGCTGGCGAGCGAGCACGCCGGGCGCGAGCGCGCCATGCTGGGCTACTACATCAGCGCCCGGCTGCCTGTGCCGCCAGCCGTGCTGGACGAACTGAAGGCGAACCGCGGCGTGGTCGATCGCAGTATTTTCGATATCCAGGCAGTCGCCGAACTGAAGAGCGCAGATCCCCGCATCGTTCATGCAGTGAAGGCGATGGAACAATCCTTCCTCGGCCGCTTCGATGAGGTGCGCCGCCAGGCCTATCAGGAGGCCAATACCGGCGCCTATTCCCAAAGCGGCGCAGAGTGGTTCGAGCGCTCGACCCAGGCGATCAATTCCCTGCTGGCCATTGCCGGTGCCGTGAGCCTGGTCACCGACGAGTTCGCGGCGCAGGCAATGCGCGAGACCGAGGCGCAGATGCTGCGCCATGCCGCCATGCTGATCGTGGCCATCGTGCTGGCGATCTGGAGCATGACCAAGGTGCGTCAAACCGCCGACTCGCTGTTCAGGCAGAAGGAACTCGCCGAGGTGACGCTGCATTCCATCGGCGACGCGGTGATCACCACCGATGATGCCGCACGGGTGGAATACCTCAACCCGGTGGCCGAGCAGCTGACCGGCTGGAAGACGCAGGATGCCCACGGCAAACCGCTGGCCGAAGTGTGCGTGCTGATCGACGGGGTGACGCGCGAACCGGAGGCCAACCCGGTGGAGCGGTGCCTGCGCGAACGGCAGGTGGTGGGGCTGGCGAGCAACGTGGTGCTGGTGGCGCGGGACGGCAAGGAATACATCATCGAAGACTCGGCGGCGCCGATCCGCGACCGGGAAGGCGACATCGTCGGCGCGGTGATGGTGTTCTACGACGTGACGCAGATGCGCCACTCGCCGCACCTGCTGTCTTATCACGCCACTCACGATGCGCTCACCGGCCTGGTCAACCGGCGCGAATTCGAGCGGCGCCTGGCCGACCTGCTGGTGCGCGCCAGGAATCTCGGTCAGGAGCATGCCTTCTGCTACATCGATCTGGACCAGTTCAAGGTGATCAACGATACCTGCGGCCATGCGGTGGGCGACAAGCTGCTGCGCCAGCTCACCTATCTGTTGCAGGAAGGCATGCGCGAGTCCGACACCCTGGCACGCCTGGGCGGGGATGAATTCGGCGTGCTGCTGGAGAATTGCCCGCTCGATCGGGCGCTGAAAATCGCGGAAAGCCTGCGCCAGGTGGTCAAGGATTTCCGTTTCAGCTGGGAGGGGCACCCCTTCGATCTGGGGGCGAGCATCGGTTTGGTTCTCATCGACGCCGACAGCGTCAGCATCGAGGAGCTCATGAGCGAGGCCGACGCCGCCTGCTATGCCGCCAAGGAAAAGGGGCGCAACCGGGTGCAGATATTCCGGCCCGGCAACCTGGAGCTGGCCCGGCGCCACGGTGAAATGCAGTGGGTGTCGCGCATCAGCCAGGCGCTGGAGGAGAACCGCTTTGTCCTGTATTACCAGACGATAGCCCCGCTGGACGGGATGCAAGAGCGGCACCGCGAAATTCTGCTGCGGCTGCTGGACGAGGAAGGGAAGCTGGTGCCGCCGATGGACTTCATCCCCGCCGCGGAGCGTTACAACCTGATGCCGGCAATTGACCGCTGGGTGATCCACAACGGCCTGGCCGTCATCGGACAGCATCTGCGCGAGCATCCGGGTCAGCCTGGCGAGGTTTTTTGCATCAATCTGTCCGGCGCTTCACTGGGTGAGGAAAACCTCGAGCGTTTCATCAGTGAACAACTCGCCCTGCACCAAGTGCCGCCGCACCTGATTTGCTTCGAGATCACCGAGACTGCCGCGGTAGCCAACCTCGATCAGGCTGCAGCGCTTATCAAGGGTCTCAAGACTCTGGGCTGCCGCTTCGCCCTGGACGACTTCGGCAGCGGCTTGTCCTCCTTCATGTACCTGAAGCTGCTGCCGGTGGATTACCTGAAGATTGATGGCACCTTCGTCAAGGACATGGTGGATGACCCGGTGGATTACGCCATGGTGCAGGCGATCAATACGGTCGGCCACGTCATGGGGATCAAGACCATTGCCGAGTACGTGGAAAACGACGCCATCCTGGAGAAGCTGCGAGAGCTTGGCGTGGATTACGCCCAGGGTTATGGCATCCACAAGCCTTGCCCAATGGAACAGTGCCTGGCCGGGTCCTGTGGAGTGGCCTGAACCCGCGCAATTAAGGGTGGTAGAGACCGGCTGAATTCTTCAAGAAGATTTGCCCTCAAGGTACTGGCGGGTCTGGCGCTTGATGTTGAAAGGTGAAGGTTTTTAGTCTGTTGCACCCATCGCCAGCGCGCGGTTGCGGGAAGCGGCGCAGGCTTCTTTCTCTTCCGTCGCTATCCAGCCTTGCAGGTTTGCGGAGACGATATTGCTCAGGGCGCGAATCCAGTCATCGCGTTCGTTGAGACAGGGAATGTAATGGAACTCCCTGCCCCCGGCGCCGAGGAAGGAGGCTTTGCCTTCCAGCGCAATCTCCTCCAGGGTTTCCAGGCAGTCGCCGACGAAGCCCGGGCAGATGACGTCCACCCGGCTGATGCCCTGCTTGCCGAGTTCTTCCAGGGTGGCCGCGGTGTAGGGCTTGATCCACTCGGCACGGCCGAAGCGCGACTGGAAGCTGATCCGGTATTGATCCGGCTTCAGTTCCAGCGCCTCCGCCAGCAGCCGCCCGGTTTTCTGGCACTCGCAGTGGTAGGGGTCGCCTTTGTCCAGGGTGTAGCGCGGCACGCCGTGGAAGCTCATCACCAGAACGTCGGGGCGGCCATTCCGCATCCAGTCGTCGCGCACGCTCTGCGCCAGTGCCGCGATGTAGCCGGGGTGGTCGTGAAAGCTCCGCACGGTGCGGATTTCCGGCATGTTGCGCATCTTGCGCAAGGCGTCGAACACCGCGTCCATGGCTGAGGCCGTCGAGCTGGCGGCATACTGCGGGTAGAGCGGCAGAATCAGGATGCGCCCGCAGTTCTGCTGCTTGAGTTTTTCCAGCGCCGACGCGACCGAAGGGTTGCCGTAGCGCATCGCCAATTCGATCAGAACAGGTTCTGTCCCTCCGTTTTCCGGAGGGACAGCCGTTTGCCCCCTCTCCCCCTCGTGGGAGAGGGTTGGGGAGAGGGGCGGTTTCAATAATTCACCCAAATAGCCCTTCAGCATCCTGGCCTGACGCTGGGTATGAACCAGCAGCGGAGAACCTTCCCTGGTCCAGATCTGGGCGTATTTTTCCGCCGATTTCTTCGGTCGGGTATTGAGGATGATGCCGTTCAGAATCAGCCACCACAGCGCGCGGGGAATTTCCACCACGCGCGGGTCGCCGAGGAATTCCCGCAGATACGGCTTTACCGCGGCGGCGGTGGGCGCGTCGGGCGTGCCGAGGTTGATCAGGAGGACGCCGGTGCGGCTGGGCGTGCCGTGGCGGTATGAGGGTTCGGGATGGTGGCTCATGTTCTTGAGGTCGGTAGGGTGGGCACTGTTTTTGTGCCCACGCGGAAATAAACTCCGCACTTCGCTCACCGCGTGGGCACAAAAACGGTGCCCACCCTACACGACTGTCGGATGAGGTCTTGCCGTTTCACAACGCGATTTCTTTGAGCTGGTATTGCTCCGGCACATCGTCCATAGCCATCAGCAGATAGGCGTCCTTGAGATTTTCTTCCAATTCTTCCTGTGTCTCGCCCTGAGTCATTATTTCCGGGTGCTCCAGGAGTTTGCCCAGCCAGAATTTGTCGGATTTCCAATAAATCATGGTCATCTTGGGTTGCATGATGGGTTATCTCCTCAATGATACGAAAGCGCGCTGGACAGCAGCTTGGCGGTGACGTCCACGATCGGGATGATGCGTTCGTAGGCCATCCGGGTCGGGCCGATCACGCCGACAGTGCCGACGACCTGGCCATCCACCTCGTAGGGTGCGGTCACCAGGCTGCATTCGTCGAGCGGCATGCGGCCGGATTCGCCGCCGATGAAGATCTGTACGCCCTGGGCGTGCTGGCTGACATCCAGAAGCTGGAGCAGGGTGGTTTTCTGATCGAAGGCGTCGAACAGCCTGCGCAAGGACGCCATGTTGGAAGACAGATCCCGCACATGCAGCAGCTTGCGCTCGCCGGAGAGCACGTAGCTGTCGGCGCCTTCGTTCATCGCCTCGCTGCCGGCCTCCAGCGCCACGGCCATGAGCGCGGTCATGTCGTGGTGCAACTGTTTCAGTTCGACCTGCATTCTGCCGCGTACTTCTTCCAGGGTGCAGCCGGCGTAG
>JAIOJM010000184.1 GCA_019911785.1 Sulfuricella sp.
GCGTGACGGCCTGCTTTCCCATGTCGGCGCCTATGAGAGCATGAACTGGAATTTCTCGGCGCGCTCGCAAAGCTTCCAGACCCTGCAGGATCCGCTGGCGCCGATCGTCACCCCTTACCGCCGCACCCAGATGATGCTGAATGGAACCCGCATAGCCAACTGGGGCGGAAACAACCTGGGGCCGGGAGCGGTCCTGGCACTGAACAGCGAGCTGGTCAATTTCTCCCACCCCACCCAACTGGGCGCCAGACGGTTCATGCTGTACCCCAGCGTCAGCCTGCCGCTGACCCCGATTTACGGCTATATCACCCCGAAGATCGGTCTGCACAGCACCAGCTACAGCTTCGACAACAACAGCACCACCCCGCAGCCGGACGTCAATCGCGCCTTGCCGATTTTCAGCGTCGACAGCGGTCTGTACTTCGAGCGCGATCTGAACCTGTTCGGCTCGAATTATCAGCAGACGCTGGAACCCCGGCTGTATTATGTTCGCGCCCCTTACCGCGACCAGAGTCAGATCCCGAAGCTGTTCGATTCCGGCGATTTCGGCTTCGGCATGCCCCAGATATTCTCGGAAAACCGCTTCGTCGGGGTCGACAGAATCAGCGATGCCAACCAGGTCACGCTGGGCGTAACCTCCCGCTTCTTCGAGGAAACCGGCATCGAGCGCCTGCGCGGCACGCTCGCCCAACGCTACTACCTGAGCCTGCCCCAGGTCACGTTGCCAGGGGGAACCCCTCCCGTCAGAAAATATTCCGACCTGCTGGCTTCGGTGGGCGGCCGGATCACGAATGCACTGACGCTGGACAGTTTGTGGCAGTACGATCCCGAATTGAAACAAACCGGCAACTTTTCACTCACCGGCCGCTACCTGCCCGCACCGGGCAAGATTCTCAATGTCAGCTACCGCTACACCCCGGCCGCTCCGATCGCCCCGATCGGCATCAAGCAGATCGACACCTCCGCGCAGTGGCCCCTGACCGGGCGCTGGAACGGGCTGGCCCGATGGAACCATTCGCTACTGGACGGCAAGAATCTGGAAACCCTGGCCGGTCTGGAATACAATGCCGGTTGCTGGGCGTTCCGGGCGGTCTTGCACAGTTTCGCCACCACCACTTCAGAAACCAGCAAATCAATCTTCTTCCAGCTGGAGCTGAACGGAATCGGCACTATCGGCTCCAACCCCCTGGACGTGCTCAAACGCAACATCTATGGCTATACCCAAACCACCCAAATCGCCAATGAAAACAACCCATCAGAACCCCGCTAATATAAAACTCGCGAAGCGAGGCCTTGTCCCTCTCTCCCTATGGGAGAGAGCTAGGAGTGAGGGAAACGGCCATGGCGAACCGCTGTTTCATCATCTGAGGCAGCGATTCGCCATGGCCGTTAGCCGTATCCTGGCAATCCTGCTCGCTTTTTTCCTGGCTTCCGTTCACGCCGCCGGGAACGACCCCGAGCGAGCCTCGGCACCGGTTCAGCTGGTCGGCCGCATCGTCGCCGTAGTCAACAATGAGGTCATCACCCAGTTCGAGCTCAACGACCGGATGCGGATCGTCATGCAGCAGCTGCAAAAACGGGGCACGCCTCTGCCGCCACAGGAAGTGCTGGAAAAACAGATGCTGGAACGCATCATCACCGACCGGGTGCAGTTGCAATTCGCCAAGGAAACCGGCATACGCGTCGACGACCTGCAACTCGACAAAACGCTGCAACGCATTGCCCAGGAAAACAACATGACCGTGGAAGCCTTCCGCGGCGCACTGGAGAAGGACGGCGTCAGCTTCGCCAAATTCCGCGAGGAAATCCGCGACGAAATCATTCTCGGTCGCCTGCGCGAGCGCGAAGTGGAAAACCGCATCACCGTCAGCGACGGCGAAGTGGAAAGCTTCCTCAGCACCCGCGCCGCTCAAGCCGGCGGGGAAGACGAATTCAACCTGGCGCACATCCTGGTCCGCGTACCCGAACAAGCCAGCCCGGAACAGATACAGGGCAAGCGCGCACATGCCGAGAAGGCCTTGGCGGAACTGAAAAAAATGGACTTTGCCCAGGTGGCGGCAAGCTATTCGGATGCGCCGGATGCCCTGCAGGGCGGCGTGCTCGGCTGGCGGGCCGCCAGCCGCCTGCCGGCCCTGTTCCTGGAAACGGTCAACGGACTGAAACCGGGTGAAACCAGCGCCGTGCTGCGCAGCCCGAACGGCTTCCACATCCTCAAGCTGCTCGACAAGCGCAGCAAGGGGGGCGCAATGATCGTGCAAAAAACCCATGCGCGCCACATCCTGATCAAGACCAGCGAAATCGCCTCGGAAATTGACGCCAGGAACCGCATGCTCCAGCTCAAGGAGCGCCTGGACAACGGCGCCAACTTTGCCGAACTGGCCCGGCTCCACTCCGAGGACGGCTCCGCCTCGAAAGGCGGCGACCTCGGCTGGCTTTCGCCCGGCGAAACCGTACCCGAATTCGAACGCGCCATGGATGCCCTCAAGCCGGGGGAAACCAGCGTGCCGGTCAAGTCGCCCTTCGGCTGGCACCTGATCCAGGTACTGGAGCGCCGCGCCGAAGATGTCAGCAAGGAACGGCAGGCCCTCATGGCGCGCCAGGAAATCCGCGCCCGCAAGGCCGACGAAGCCTACGAAAGCTGGCTGCGCCAGCTGCGCGACCAGGCTTTCGTCGAATACCGGCTTAATGGTGAGTAGCGAGCAGTGAGTGGTAAGTGGTAAACCCTGAGAAACAATTGGCCGCCATGCTCGCCGCTCACCGCTCACCGCTCACCGCTCCCGTCATCGCCCTGACCGCAGGCGAACCCGCCGGCATCGGCCCGGATTTGTGCGTGCTGCTGGCACAGCAGAAACCGGCCGGATCGCGCATCGTCGCCATCGCCGACCGCGGCCTGCTTGCCGACCGCGCCGGGCAGTTGGGACTGCCGCTCGAACTGGTGGACTTCAACCCCTCCGCTGCCGCACCGGATGAACCCGGCGTGCTGGAAGTGCTGCACCGCGACCTGTGCGAACCCGCCGTTGCCGGCAAGCTGAATCCGGCCAACAGCCGCTACGTGCTCGACACCCTGTCCGCGGCGGCGCACGGCTGCCTGGCCGGCACCTTCGACGCCATGGTCACTGCTCCGGTGCACAAGGGCGTAATCAACGATGCCGGCATCCCTTTCACCGGCCATACCGAATTCCTGGCCGAGCTGACCGGAACCCCGCAGGTCGTGATGATGCTGGTCGGCGGCGGCCTGCGCGTGGCGCTGGTCACCACCCACCTGCCGCTCAGGGAGGTTTCCGCCGCCATCACCCGGCATGGCCTGGAGCAGACCCTCCGCATCCTGCACCGCGACCTGAAGCAGCGCTTTGCATTGCCTAACCCGCACATCCTGGTCGCAGGGCTCAACCCCCACGCCGGCGAATCCGGCCACATGGGGCGCGAGGAAATCGACGTCATCGCCCCGGTCCTGGAAACGCTGCGCGCAGAGGGCATGGATCTCGCCGGGCCGCTGCCCGCCGACACCCTGTTCACCCGCCACCAGCTGCAAGGTTCCGACTGCCAGCTCGCCATGTACCACGACCAGGGGTTGCCGGTGCTGAAATACGCCAGCTTCGGCGGCGGCGTCAACGTCACCCTGGGGCTCCCCATCATCCGCACCTCGGTAGACCACGGCACCGCGCTGACGCTCGCCGGCACCGGAAAGATCGAAAGCGGCAGCCTCGCGGCAGCGATTCAGCTGGCGCTGGATATGGCCCATAACAGTGAGGAGTTAGGAGTGAGAGGTGAGAAGTAAAACCATCCACAGCGCTGCCTTTTCACCGCTCACCGCTTACTGTTCACCGCTCACCGCTAACTGAATAATAATGAAACACATTCCAAGAAAGCGCTTCGGCCAGAATTTCCTCACCGACCAGGGCGTCATCCAGGCCATCGTCCGCACCATCCATCCCCAGCCCGACGACATCATGGTGGAAATCGGCCCGGGCCTGGGCGCGCTCACCGATCCGCTGCTCAAGATCCTGCCCCGCCTGCATGTAGTGGAAATCGACCGCGACATCATTGCCCGGCTGCAGAATAACTACCCGGCGGCAAAGCTGACGATCCATGCCGGCGATGCGCTGAAATTCGACTTTTCCACCCTGGGCGAGCGCATCCGCGTCGTCGGCAACCTGCCCTACAACATCTCCACGCCCATCCTGTTCCACCTGAGCGAATACGTCGGCAACATCATCGACATGCACTTCATGCTGCAGAAGGAAGTAGTTGAACGCATGGTGGCCGCGCCCTCCACGCCGGAATACGGCAGGCTGTCGGTGATGCTGCAATACCGCTACGCCATGGAATTGATGTTCATCGTGCCGCCGGACGCCTTCCACCCCGCGCCCAAGGTCGAATCCGCCATCGTGCGCATGATCCCCTACGCGGTTCTGCCGCATCCGGCCAAGGACGAAGTTCTGTTCGGCGCCATCGTCACCGCCGCCTTCGGGCAGCGGCGCAAGACCCTGCGCAACACGCTGAAGGCTTACCTGGATGACGCCGGATTTGTTGCGCTGGGAATAGACCCTGGATTGCGGGCCGAGAATTTGGGGGTGAGGGAGTTTGTGGCGATTGCCAATTACTGTAAGGTGTAACTGGGCGGGTTGACAGTCGAATTATTTTTTAAGAAAGAAGCCGTCCCGGAACTCTCTATGCCTGTTCCGGGTTCCCGTTTAGCTGCTGAGAGACACGCTCAAATGACAGCTGGCGCGCGTTCCACTTTCGGTGCGGGTTTTTGCTCAGCCTGCCACAAATCGTAGTCCAGCTGCATGCCAAGCCACAAATCCGCCCTGCCCCCACGGTCTTGGCCCAGCCAGGCCTCTATCCGCCTTGCCATGTCGGATGAGATGCCGGCATGGCCGTTGAGCACGCGGGAAAATGCAGTACGCGTCACCCCCAGCTGACGTGCTGCTTCGGTGACAGTCAGCCCCAACGCGGGAAGAACGTCTTCCTTCAAAGTCGCGCCCGGATGAGGGGGGTTAAACATGCGTCCCATGATATTCTCCTAATGATAGTCCTGGTAATCCACCAGAATTGCATCGCCATCCTCGAAATCGAAGGTTAGGCGCCAATTGTCGTTTACCCAGATTGACCAATGGCCAGATGAAAGCGGGTGCAGTTTCCAGCCGGGCAGATTCATATCCTCTGGTGCTTTAGCACGATCCAGTTGCTTGAGCTGACGGCCAAGCCGAGCCGCGTGGTGAGGCTGGATTCCAGCCTTCGATCCTGTCGTAAAAAAGGCTTCTAAGCCTCGATGCCTGAAGCTCTTGATCATGAGTTAAGTGTAAAGCAACACTACACAACATTCAAGATTAAAACAATGCATAGACCCTGATGTTACTCTCTCAGCCCTTGCGGGCTCCAAACGCTTTACACGAGTTGCCTACCGCTCGATAAACTCGATCCTGTACCCGTCTGGGTATTCCTTGCGTCGCAGCAGCTTCATGCCCAGCACGTCGGTGTAGAAGGCGATGGATTTGTCCAGGTCGCCGACGCGGATCATGGTGTGCAGAATTCTCATGTTCGCACCTCTCAACAAAAATATTGGAACCGCAGAGGACGCGGAGGACGCAGAGGAATTCAAAAGCTTGGCGAGAAACTTACTCACCAGTCAGTCGACAAGGCACGACTTCTCCATGCCTTGTCGCCTAGAGGCGTCTACGTTTGGTTTTCCTCTGCGTCCTCCGCGTCCTCTGCGGTAAACGGGTTTAAAAGCGGTGGTAACGGGCGCCACCAATCTTCAGCGCCCGCTGCGCCGCCGCGTATTGGGGCAGGATTTCCTCGACGATGGCCCAGAAGCGGGGGGAATGGTTGAGCTCCCGGATATGGGCCAGCTCGTGCACCACGACATAGTCGATCTGGCTGATGGGCGCCTGGATCAGCCGCCAGCTCAGGCGGATATCGCCGCGCGAATTGCAGCTGCCCCAGCGGGTGCGGGCACCGGACAAGGCGACATTCCGCACCGCCAGCCCCATGCGATCGGCGTAATGTTCCAGCCGCTGCACGAAATGGCGGCGCGCTTCGGCGCGATACCACTGCTCCAGCTTGCGCCTGACTGCCGCCGCATCCCCGGTGTCCTGCACCCTCACCACCAGGGTGTCGTCCTCCAGCAGGTGCGGCTGAGCCCGCGGGCCGCCTTCCATCAGGCGCAATACCAGCTCGCTGCCCAGGAACAGCAGCGTTTCCCCGTCGGCACAACTGAAGGAGGCCGGCTGGCGCTCCTGCCACTCCCGCAGCTTGTCGAACAGCCATCCGGAACGCTCCCGCAGCACCTGCTCCAGGCGGCTATCGGCGGCCCGTTGCGGGGCATTCACGGTCAGGCCGCGATGATCGATGCGCAGGCCGATGGTGCGGCGTTTCGGGCTGCGCTTGAGCAGATAGGGGATTTCCCGGCCATCGAGCCGGAGGGTGCGGGTTTCGCTGGCGACGCGAGGCTTGGCGAAGAGGCCCAAGGCTAGGATTTCCCAGCGGCAATGCGCGCCATTTCGCCCTCGATCCAGGCTTCCGCCCGCGCGTTCAGCTCGTCGGCCTTGAGACCTTTGGAGTCGATCGGCGGGCCGAAGCTGATGGTGATCGTGCCGGGTCGCTTGAGAAAACCGTTCTTGCCCCAGTACTCGCCGGCGTTGTGCGCCACCGGCAGCACCGGGGTTCCGGTATGGGTGGCGAGCCAGGCGCCGCCGATGTTGTATTTGCCTTTCTCACCCGGCCTGACGCGAGTGCCCTCGGGAAAAATCACGACCCAGAAGCCTTGTGCCAAGCGGTCCTTGCCCTGCTCCAGGATCTGCTTCAGCGCGGCACGCCCGGCACCCCGATCGATGGCGATCGGGCTGGCGATGGCCAGCGCCCAGCCGAAAAACGGGATGCGCAGCAGCTCCCGTTTCAGCACCCACACCAGCGGCGGCAGGATGTCCTGGAACGCCAGGGTCTCCCACGCCGACTGGTGCTTGGACAGCACGACAACCTGAGTTTGGGGAATGTTCTCCCGGCCGACGATGCGGTAGGAAAGCCCGCAAGTCAGCTTCAGCCAGCGCAGCATGATCTTTGCCCAGTGCGCGATCAGGCGGTAGCGGGTGACGGGGTCAAAAGGCAGGGAAAAGAAGGCCGCGAAAAAAAACAGCGGGGTGAACAGCCACATCCCCAGCGCGAAGACGAAAGAGCGGAGCCAGATCATTCTTTAAAAGCCGTGAGGAGTGAAGAGTTAGAAGTGAGGAGTAAAAGCACCCCACCATTGCCGTTTTTGACCTTACTCCTCACTCCTTACTCCTCACTCCTATCACGTATTTGACCGCTTCGCTGAGGTCGCTGAATATCAGCGTATTTTCCGGCAAGCCGCCCTTCTCCTGAGTCAGCTTGCCTTTGCCGGTGAGCACCAGGATCGGCTGGGCACCCACTTCCGCTGCGGCCTGCAGGTCACGCAAACTGTCTCCGATGCACGGCACGCCAGCCAGACTCATGCTGAAGCGCACGCCGATTTCGTGGAACATGCCGGGCTTGGGCTTGCGGCAGCCGCAATCCGAATCGGCGGCGTGGGGGCAGAAAAAGCACGCGTCGATGCGCGCGCCCACCTGTGCCAGCGCCTTGTGCATCTTGTCGTGAATGGCGTTGAGCATGGCCATGTCGAATAGGCCGCGGCCGACGCCGGACTGGTTGGTCGCGAGCACCACCTTGAAGCCGGCCTGGTTCAGGCGCGCAATCGCCTCCAGGCTGCCGGGTATGGGCTTCCACTCCTCCGGGCTCTTGATGAACTGATCGCTGTCGTAATTCACCACGCCGTCGCGATCGAGAATAATCAGTTTGGTTAGGGGCATAGGTCTATCCCGTCAGGCCGCCAGTTTTGAAATGTCCGCCACCTGGTTCATCAGGTCGCCCAGGCTCTTCAGCAGGGCCAGGCGATTCGTACGCAGCTGCGGTTCCTCGGCCATCACCATCACCTGGTCGAAGAAGGTGTCGACCTCTGCGCGCACACCGGCCAGCGCCGTCAGTGCTTCTGTATAACCGCCGTTGTGAACCCATGAGACCACGCCTGGCGCCAATTCGTTCACAGCCCCGAACAGCGCCTTCTCCGCCGCCTCCGACATCAGCGCCAGATCCGCCCCGCCCGCCGGCAATTTGCCGGCTTTTTTCAGGATGTTCTGGATGCGCTTGTTGGCGGCCGCCAGCGCCTCCGCCTCCGGCAGCTGCTTGAAGGCGCGCACCGCCTCCAGGCGCGGGACCACCAGGTCGATGCGGGTCGGCGCCTGGCTCACCACCGCGTCGATCTCGTCCGGCGCGAAGCCCTTGTCGCGCAGATAGCCCTTCAGCCGCTCCAGCATGAAGCCGTGCACGTCGAGCGCCACGCTGTCGGCCAGCATTTCCGCCGGGAACAGCGCGCGGGTCTGTTGCAGTAGTTGTAGCAGGTCGAGCGGCAGGCCCAGCTCGGCGAGGATACGCAGCACGCCCAGGGCGTGGCGGCGCAGGCCGAAAGGATCCTTGTCGCCGGTCGGCACCAGGCCGATGCCGTAGATGCCGACCAGGGTATCCAGCTTGTCGGCC
>JAIOJM010000185.1 GCA_019911785.1 Sulfuricella sp.
CCTTGTAGATGCAGCGATCCATCACCACCGTCATGCCGGCGGCGCGAGCCCGTTCTGCAGCGGCCTCGTTGACGATGCCTTCCTGGATCCAGATTGCCGGCAATTGTAAGGCAATACATTCGTCAACAATAGCATCCAGATATTCCGCAGCGCGAAACACGTCCACCAGATCGACCGGACCCGGAACCTCGCGCAGGGAGGGGTAGGCCTTTTGCCCCAGAACCTCGGCAGTGGCGGGGCGCACCGGGATGATGTTGAAGCCGAAACCCTGCATCGCCCTGGCGACAAAGTAGCTGGGGCGATCAGGCTTGGGCGACAGCCCGAGCACGGCGATATTTTTGATTTTTTTCAGGAGGGCGCGGAGTTCCGCGTCGTCCGGGTTTTGAAAATTCACGCATTTCCCCATTAAACTGAAAAAACATTTACCGCAATGGACGCAAAGGTTCGCAAAGGAAAACCCATTTCTTTTGCTTTACCTCGCGAACCTTTGCGTCCTTGGCGGTGATAGATTTTAGCTGTAAAACCTCTTCTCCCCCGGCGGGCGACTCTTGAAACGCTTGTGCAGCCAGAAATACTGCTCCGGCATTTCCCGCACCCGCTCCTCGATAAAGGCGTTCATGCGGCGGGTATCGCTTTCGACATCCGCGCCGGGAAACCCCTCCCAGGCGGGATAGAACTTCAGCACATAGCCTGCACCGCCGGGAAGCTGGCGGGTGACGCAGGGCACCACTGCGGCGCCGGTGATTTTCGCCACGCGCGACAGCCCGGTGATGGTGGCGGCAGGCACGCCGAAAAACGGCACGAACACGGCGTCGCGCGCGCCGAAATCCATGTCCGGCAGGTAGTAGAACGGCAAGCCCTTGCGCATTGCCCGCACCACCGGCTTGAGCCCGTCCTGGCGCGACGCCATCGGGGAGTTGCCGAAGCGGGTGCGGGAGTGTAGCAGCAGGGCGTCGAACAGCGGGTTTTTCTGCCGGCTGTACATCGAAACCAGAGGGTAGTCCGTGGTCAGCCTGACCCCGCCCATGTCCAGTCCGACAAAGTGGGGGGCGAGCCAGATCACCGGCCTGTCGGCCACCGCCTGCCAATACTCCAGCCCTTCGATATGGATCAGCTTCTGGATGCGCGACTTCGAAGACCACCACAGGATGCCACGCTCCAGCACGCTCCGGCCGAAGGCGCGAAAATGGCGCCGCACCAGCCGTTCCCTTTCCGCATCGGTCATCTCCGGAAAGCACAGCCGCAGGTTGATGCGCGCCACCCGCCGGCGCTCGGGCGCGAACGCATAAAGCAGCAAACCGAAACCCGCGCCGAAGCGTGCAAGCACGCCTAGCGGCAGGAAATGCAGCAGCCAGATGAGGAAGATGCCGATGCGGGACATCATGTTGAAGTGAGGGGTGAAGAGTGCGGAGTGAGGAGTAAAAACCAATCCCCGCTCCAGATTTTGACTTTACTCCTCACTCCTCACTCCTTTCTCCTCACTTGTCTTGCCACTCACTCCTCTCGGGGTCTTGTACCGGTTATAGCTCCACAGGTACTGCTCCGGTCTGCGCCGTACCAGGCTTTCGATCGCCGCGTTGATAAAGCGGGCCGCGGCCGCCGGCTCCTCCGGCATCCCCTCGGGCAGGGGTTCCAGCCACAGGTCGAACCCCTTGCCGTGCGGCAGGCGGAAAGCGGCGGCGAGCACCACGGCCGCATCAGTGGAATGAACCAGACGGCCGACCAGGGTCATGGTGTAGGCGGGGCGGCCGAAAAAATCGGCCCACACTCCCTCGCCTTGGCCCGGCACCTGGTCGGGCAGGATGCCGATCGCCTCACCTCGCCGCAGCGCCTTGAACAGCGCCCGCACCCCGCCCAGGTCGGTGGGCGCCAGCGTCACCTGGCCACGGACACGCCCGGCGTCGATCAGGGGTTGCAGCCACTTCAGCTTGGGCGGGCGGTAGAGCACGGTGATCGGGTGACGGGCGGCGTAATACAGGCTGGTGATCTCGAAGCAGCCCATGTGCGGCGTCAGGAAAACCAGGCCCTTGCCGCGCGCAAGCGCCGCCTCGACATGCTCCCAGCCATGGCACTCCTTCAGCAACCGCAATGCCTGCTGTTCCGGGCGCAGCCAGACGGCAGGCAGTTCCAGCACGCTCTTGCCCGCTTCGGCCACCGCCCGGCGCAGCAGCCTGCCGCATCGGCCCGGCGCGCATACTCCGCTGGCCGTCAGGTTTTCCCGCATCCTCGCGGCATAGCGCCGGGAACCCAGATAGGTCGCCCAGCCTGCTGCCGCACCCAGAAAGTGCAGCAGCCAGAGCGGCAGATAGGCAAGGATACGAAGCAGGTAGAGCAAGGTTTGACTAAACGCCTTTTAAAAATATAGAATTAACTTGCCGCCGTGTTAAAGACAACTTGCGGGCGGGATATAAATACGGCTAAAGCGTCGTCTGCTTCTTACCCCAGAGCCGGCCTCGCCAGCGCATTACGGGGAAACACCTATCAAGGAGCAGAAATGTTACACGAACACCTGTTTACTTCCGAATCCGTTTCCGAAGGCCATCCCGACAAGGTCGCCGACCAGATCTCCGATTCCGTCCTCGACGCCATTCTAGCGCATGACCCCAAAGCACGGGTAGCCTGCGAAACCTTGGTCAGCACCGGACTGGTGGTTATTTCAGGCGAAATCACCACTCATGCGGCGGTGAACTACATCGACGTCGCGCGCGAAGCGGTCAAGCGCATCGGCTACAACAGCTCGGAAATCGGCTTCGACTACTACACCTGCGCCGTACTCACCGCGATCAACCGGCAGTCGCCCGACATCGCCCAAGGCGTGAACCGCTCCCCGGAAGAAGAGATGGATCAGGGCGCCGGCGACCAGGGCCTGATGTTCGGTTACGCCTGCGACGAAACCCCGCAACTGATGCCGATGCCGATCCATTACGCGCATCGCCTGATGCAGCGCCAGGCCGAACTGCGCAAGGACGGCCGCCTGCCTTGGTTACGCCCCGACGCCAAGTCCCAGGTGACCATCCGCTATGTGGAAGGCAGGCCGGTGCATGTCGACACCGTGGTGCTCTCCACCCAGCACCACCCCGACATTTCCCACGCCGAACTGTCCGAAGCGGTGATCGAGGAAATCGTCAAACCGATCATCCCGGAAAGCCTGCGTGCCGGCGACATCCGCTACCTGATCAACCCCACCGGCCGCTTCGTCGTCGGCGGCCCGATGGGCGACTGCGGCCTGACCGGCCGCAAGATCATCGTCGACACCTACGGCGGTGCCGCGCACCACGGCGGCGGCGCCTTCTCCGGCAAGGACCCGTCCAAGGTCGACCGTTCCGCTGCCTACGCCGGCCGCCATGTGGCGAAGAACATCGTCGCCGCAGGCCTGGCATCGAAATGCGAAGTACAGGTCGCCTACGCCATCGGCGTCGCCAGGCCGGTCAGCATGATGGTCAACACCTTCGGCACCGGCAAGATCGCCGACGAAAAAATCGTCAAGCTGATCGAAGCCCACTTCGACCTGCGCCCGAAAGCCATCATCCAGTCGCTCAACCTGCTCCGCCCGATCTACACCAAGACCGCCGCCTACGGCCACTTCGGCCGGGAAGAGCCGGAGTTTACCTGGGAAGCGACAGACAAAGCGGAAGCGCTTAGGGCTGACGCCGGGTTGTAGTTTCTGGTTTGGATTTATTAGGCCCTGTCTTGCGAGAGGCAGGGCTTTTTTATTGGGGCTTGTTGCGCTTCGCGCGAATGTTAAGTGCCGGGGGCAGCCCGGCGGGCTGGTTACTTTCTTTAAACGGCTAAAGAAAGTTAACCAAAGAAAGCCGCCCCTATCCACCGCCCCTGCGGGGTTCCCTGCGTTGCTCGCCAAGCCGGGCTGCTGCGGAACTCGCGCTACGCGCTCAGACAGTCCTCGCAGAAATCCCCCGGCTTGGCTGCGCTACTCGGCGGCGGCCCAAGGGGACCAAAAAACCAACCCAACACCGCCCTCCCCGCTGGGGAGGGCACCAAAAACACGGGCTCCGCCCACAAAACCGTTTTGAATCCCCCTCTGCACCGCCTCGGTTTTCCGAAAAGATCGGGGGCAGTCGGCGAGGACTGTCTGAGCGCGCATCGCGAGTTCCGCAGCCGCCCGATCTTTTCGGAAAACCGAGGGAAGCCCGAAGGGCCGGTGCGGGTGGGTCGCCTTCTTTTGGTTCACTTTTCTTGGCGAAGCAAGAAAAGTAACCTGCCCGCCGGGCAGCCCCGGCACCCAAACATCCGCGCGGAGCGCACACAAAACCCGCTCCGCTTGTAACAACCCGAACAATGACCTATAGTGGCCCATTTGTCATAAAAATAGGTGGCATTTCTAGAGTGCGCTCACATAACAGTGAGCGGGCGGTGTGAGTTAATGTTGGAATATTAGAACTGACCCCGCGCTTCTTGACCCCGCGCTTCTTTCCGATTGTTAGGAGATTCAGATCATGCGCTTCATCGTTTTATTTTTAACCTTTCTCACAATCGGCAACACCTGTTTTGCTGACACCTCGTCACATGAAGCTGCCGCAAAAAAACTTCAAGTAGTAAGTTTCGCAATAGATAAGCCAAAATTATTGCAGGCTTTTTCAGCCAGCCTGGGCGGACAGTCTGCTTACAATCAAGCTGTTGTTCTAGAAGCATTCGATGGCACAGAATTCGAACAGATTTATATAAAAAGCCTAATGAAAACGTTTTCTGAATCAGAATTGATTGCCATTCACGAAATAATGACTTCCCAAGCCTATCGCACATACATGGAGCGGATGCCAAATTTTTTCCAAACTCTGATGCCAGAAGTTACGGCATATTGGAGCAAAGGACTTCCAGAATTTAAGCGCAGAGCTGCCGAAAAACTAAAAAACCAGCAAAAATGACTCCTAACTTGAGCCCCCCCTACATCAACACAATATCGTACTGCTCCTGACTGTACTGATTCTCCACCTGGAGATAAATCGGCTTGCCGATGAAATCGCCCAGCTGCAGGGAAGCGCAGGGTCACAGGGAAGCGCAGGGTCAGGTCTATAAAAGATGCAATCGGTGACGGGTTTTGTGTGCGCTTCGCGCAATTTGTTTGATGCCGGGGCTGCCCGGCGGCAGGTCACTTTTCTTGCTTCGCCAAGAAAAGCTAACCAAAAGAAGGCGACCCACCCGCACCGGCCCTTCGGGCTTCCCTCGGTTTTCCGAAAAGATCGGGCGGCTGCGGAACTCGCGATGCGCGCTCAGACAGTCCTCGCCGACTGCCCCCGACCTTTTCGGAAAACCGAGGCGGTGCTGAGGGGGAAGCGGGTGGTGTGTGGAGAGCCGAGAAATAGGGTTGGACTCGGT
>JAIOJM010000186.1 GCA_019911785.1 Sulfuricella sp.
TGTTTGTCGATCAAATCGGCCAGGGTGTACAGATCCAGCGTCGCAAGAAAACTGTGCAGGGCCTCGTCCATGGCGGTTTTCAGCCGGCAGGCGGGAGCCAGGATGCAGGCGCTGAAGTCGGGCTGGAAGCAGGCGACGATATCCATGTTCTCCTCCATGCTGCGCACCACGTCGCCCACCACGATCTGTTCCGGCGGGCGCGCCAGTTTGATGCCGCCTCCCTTGCCGCGCAGGGTGTCGATATAGCCGTTTGCGCCGAGCTGGTGCACCACCTTCATCAGGTGGTTGCGCGAGATGTCGTGATAGGCGGCGATTTCGCCGATGGTGGCGAGCTTTTCCGGTCTCATGGCGAGATAGATCAGCGTTCGCAGGGAATAGTCGGTGTAGCGGGTCAGGTGCATGGCGAATTTCGGTTGGTTAGCGGGTCAGCTGCGCATACAGCAGCGGCAGCTGTTTCGGCAGTTCGGAGGGTTTCCTGATTACAACATATCCGCCGATGCCGAACAAGTGCGGCAGGTAGCTGCCGGCCTTTTCGTCGATGGTGACGCAGAATGGGCGCAGCCCCATCTGACGCGCTTCGAGCAGGGCGACGCGGGTGTCTTCGATGCCGTAGCGCCCTTCGTACTGGTCGAGGTCGTTGGGTTTGCCGTCGGTGAGGATGAACAAAATCCTTTGCGTCGCCTGCTGTTTCGCCAGGAGCTGGCTGGCGTGGCGGATGGCGGCGCCCATGCGGGTGTAGTAGCCGGGCTTGATGGCGGCGATGCGGCCGCGGATGCCGGCGTTGTATTTTTCGCCGAATTCCTTGAGGACGTGGAAGCGCACGTTGTCGCGCTTGAGCGAGGAAAAGCCGTACAGGCTGAAACGGTCGCCGGTGGCGGAGAGCGCCTCGGCGAACAGGAACAGGCTGTCGCGGATGACGTCGATGACGCGGGCGGTATCGCTCACCCAGGCATCGGTGGAGAGCGACAGGTCGGCCAGCATCAGACAGGCCAGATCGCGGTCGCGGTAGTGGTGGGCGCGGTACAGGCCGCGCTCGGCGGCGTGGCCGGTGAGGCGGTCGGCGGTGAACTGTACGCAGGCGTCCAGGTCTGGCTCGGTGCCGTCGAACTGGCCCCTGATCCATACCCGCGCCGGGGTCAGCGCCTCGAACTGGCTGCGGATGCGGCGCGCGGTGGCCGTGAGGTGGTGCGGCAGCGGACAGGGCGGCGCTGCGCGCGCGACCATCGGCTGCAGGCGGCAGTGGTCGGGCTGCAGGATCTGCTTCTTGTAGTGCCACTCCGGCAGCAGGATGCCCTGCCCAAGCGGCAGGTCGTCCTGTGCCGCGGAAGGCAGGTCGAGGTCGAACCTGAGGCGCGAGGCGACGCTTTTGCCGTCCTGCGCTACGCTCAGGTGGTTGAGGTCGTCGGCGGCCGGGTCGGCGCCGGGGTCGCTGTCATCCTCGGTGGGGCGGTTGGCCTTGATGTATTCGGCCCAGCTGAAAATACTCTCGGCGCGGAAGAACAGAATGAACGGGTTTTTGTTGTCCGGCATGTCCACCCGTTCGGCCTGGCGGCGCTGGGTGTCGTCGGTTTTTTTGCTCTTGCCGTCGCCTTCCTGCTGCGGTTCGCCGGAGGGGGCGGCGTTGCCGGCCTGAATCGGTAATGTTCGTGGCGGATTGGGGTGCAGCCACAGGTGCACCGGATACGGTGGCCGGCTGGCGCGCGGCAGCTTGTCCACGCTGCCCGGGTTGGCCAGAGCGGCGCGGATGGCCTGCTCCATGGCGGCCTCGTCTTCCGGCAGCCTGGCCGGGTCGGGGCGCAGTGCCAGCGTGGCATCGAGCAGGCGCTGATAGCGCGAGCGGATGCCGGGGAAGCGATCGAATACCGTCAAGGTGGCCTGCTGGCTGCGCGCTATCCAGGAGGGTGTGTCAGGTTTATCCACGGCCGCCAGCGCAATCAGCCACAGGTAGAGGTCGCGGTTGAGGCTGCGCTGCGGCAGGATGTCGAGTACCGCCGGCAGGCGCAGGGTGTCTTCGTCGAGCCAGGTCAGCTCGGCTCTTTCGCCGCTGCCGGCGATGCGCTGCAGCAGACTGCGGCGCGCGCCGTGTTCGGTCGCGCCGGTTGCCCTGACGCTGAGGCCGCTATCGCCGCCGAGGGCGCGGAAGAAGATGCCGGCGGTCTTGCTGATGCCTGCCAGCGTCACCGCTTCCTGCGGATAGCGCTTCTCCGCCGCACCGGTGATGAGCTTGTGCCAGAGGGCGCCGACCGTTTCTTCCATGTCCGATTGCCGGGTGAGGGTAAACGCGATAGTTTACGCCGTTTTTTCTGTTCGGCCTTGCTCTGCATCAAGAAGCCTGGCACGCCTTCCATGCTGCTTGGCAGGCTTGTGGCGATGATGGTTCGCCGATGACTGGCGGAATCGAAAGCGGGCAGGGTTAGATAGGCAAGATCATAACGAGCAGCAGTGCCCAAGCGATGAGGCCTGCTCCGATCACTGTCTGTGTAATCGAGGCCGCCACCACTTCCTCATGCATATGACAGAGCGCGTAAATGCCGTGGTAAATGATGCTGCAGGATAATCCTAGCGCCACTGTGGTAAATGATGCTGCAGGATAATCCTAGCGCCACTAAGGATACGAAGGCGTTGAAAAGCAGGCTGGGAACGAGCAAACCCAGGGAAGACAGCCACAGCGGGATTGGCGCGATTCCCGCCAGCATGTAGGCATCATGGGTGTCGATGTCAACGCTGTTTGCCTCTGCAATCGCCCTAATAAGCCACCCCATGAATATAAAGGTCATCATTTCTGCCACGAAGAACAGGGTGGCTATCAATGCCCAGGGCTTGGCGCTAAAGCCTGAAAGAAATTCATCCCCATAATGTGTGCCGGCAGAGTAAAGCATGATTGGCGGCAGGATGGAGAGGGGTAGAACCAGGAACGAAAAGATCTTTGCAACGGATGGATGGATTACCTCTAATTCAGGCCAGCCTTCCTTGGATGAAACGAACATCTTGGATAAAGTCAGAATGCTCATGATGCACCTCCATATGCCGCAGGTTAATAATATCAAACCGTGATATATGTATAGTATTCTGAAGGCGTATAGTCAAGTAAAATTGTCAAGTATTCCTGTGCGGGCGGAAAGTGAGGCAAAGCCGAGGCATGAAGCTATGTTGCCGAAGCCGCGACTGTGCCGCCATATACAGACGCCAGCAAATCCAGGCGGGTCAGTATGCCAACAAGCTTCCCGTGGCCGCTCACAACCGGCAGGTGGTTGATACCGCTTTCTGCAAATATCCTGAAAGCTTCGGTCAAGTGCATGTCCTCGCTCGCAACCGTTACGGGTGCAGTCATGATCCGCACCGCTGAATAAGCTGGATGACGGGAGAACATAAGCCTGATCCTGGCCCGCATGGAGTGGCACATGCGCCAGTCGGTGACCTTGAGGAAGTCGGCAATCGTCAAGACGCCAACCAGGTGCTGGGCATCATCGACAACAGGGACGCCACGAATACGGTGCTGACGCAGGAGTTTCCATACCTCATCCAGGGACGCTCCTGGTTTTATTGTCACCACATCACGAGTCATGATGTCCTTCAGGCGCAAATCGCCAACCTGCCTACGGTAGGTGTGGAGCGTTGCCAGGGAAAAAATGCGTTCCAGGTCTTCCTCGGTGACATCGATAAAGCTGTTCATTTCCTTCAACGCTGCGTGCAAGTCGTCTTTGCTGAGTCCGGGCCTGAGGTGAGGTTCATTGCCATGCCCTGCCGCATTGCCTGCGAAGGAAGGGTTGAAGGGATAATGCCGTCTGAGCACCAGTCGATTGATTAGCAGGGTTACGCCCATCAGGATGACTACGTTGATGAGCACCGGCATCACGATGAAGTGATAGCCCATGGAATGAATCCGCTGGTCACCGATGACAGCCAGCAACGCGGTCGCGCCCCCCGGCGGATGCAGGCAACGGAGGTAATACATGGCCAGAATGGAAAGACCGACTGCCAGTCCGGCGGAAAGATAGACGTTGTGGAGCTCCATGGCGCAAAACACACCGATTGTGGCGGATACCAGGTGCCCCCCGATAAATGACCAGGGCTGTGAAAATGGACTATGCGGTGCGCCCAGCAGCAAGACGGTGGAAGCGCCCATGGCCGCCAGCATATAAGGGGCGGTGACCTGGCCGATGAATATGTGGGTTAACCAGGTTGTGGCAAGGATCGCCCCAACGCCGCCGAAACCCGAGATGAGTCGTTCCCGGTGGGTGACGGTGGTTTGCCGTGGGAACAGATACGCAAAGAGTCGTTGTCCAAGCATTTTCGCCCCTCGTAATGATCGGTCTCTAAAAAGTCGCGGCTAATCTGGATATGCTTTGAGGTAATCAAAGCCATGCGAGGCCTTGGTGACACAAACATCCAAATTAATCGGCGGATTGAATTTCCTGTTTGTCTCCAACAAGTTCATGCGTGCTGGGGACTTGGAAAATGCCTTGAAGGTTCAGCAATTCGTCAATGTGGACACGTGCCAGCTTGCCCAGCGTCTTTTCTCCTTTTGGGGTGAGGTGGACCTCAACCTCGCGCCGATCTGCCCGGCCCTGCTCTCTGCGGACCAGTCCGAGTTTCTCGCACCGGGTAACCAATGAAACAACACCGTGATGATGTGCCTGCAGGCGTTCTGCGAGTTCGCCGATGGTCGCCCATTTCCGGCCGGGAAATCCATTGATATGAAGCAACAGTAGATATTGCAGGTGGGTAACGCCATGCTTGCGTGAAATTTGCTCGCTAAAGCGGAGAAACCGTCGCAGCTGATAACGGAAATTGGAAAGCGTCTCGTACTCTTTTTTGCTGAGTCGTGTGTTCATCGTATGTCCATACATAGTGCTGATGATCGAATATTTGCAATAATCATATCATATTGTGATAATATCATGCCGTGATGTTTACGTGTGCTGAATCTTGCCCGAACTTTAGATTTACGGAGGTAAATGATGGAAACAAACATACGCATGCCAGACCTTGATGCGGAAGGCTATCTCGTGGAACCGCAGGACTGGTCGGAAGAGTTGGCCGAAGTGCTCGCTCTTCAGGAAAACATTTCGCTGACAGAGGACCACTGGGATGTCATCCGTTTCATGCGCGAGTATTACGAAGAGCACCAGGTTGCCGCCGACGCACGCTATGTGATCAAGCATTTGAGCGACCGGTTGGGGCCTGGTTCACGCAACAAGCTGTTCGAGCTATTTCCTTATGGGTACGTCAAGCAGGCATGCAAGATCGCAGGGATGAAGCGGCCGCGGGGATGGAGCACGGGTTGAAATCAAAAAGCTCGCATTGAGGATAGCAGCTGAAAAGATCCGGGATCTCAGTCTTTGAGGCGCCAGCTAGTCCCGGTTTGGTGCGGGGCGCAACCGAGGGAACTCGAGTAAGTAATTTACGGATCATGGCAAATTTTCTTGCCGAAAGCGGTGCTTATAGGGCGTGCCAATTACGGGTTCCCTTTCCTGATGCCGAAGCCGCGGACCACGCTGCCGGCGGTGCTCAAGATGAAAAGCGCCAGCGCCGCGGCATTCAGCAATCCGCCGAGGCTGCGCAGATCGGGCAACGCCAGCCCATCGCCGGCGAGGCGCACCAGCAGCGACGCATGCAGCGCCAGCAGCGGCAGGTAGAAAGTCCAGTGATAAGGCATTCTGACCCGCACCACGGCAGGAAATATCACCGGCGCGTGGCCGAATACCATCGAGAACACGAAACCGGCCAGGATGGCGTGCAGCACCGCATCGTAAGCCGCTCCGGTCAGGCTGCCGGCAGCGAGCAGGGTAATGCTGCCGACGGCAAGCCAGGCGTAGCCGGAGAGTAGGCAGACGGCGATGAAGCGGGTCAGCCCCTGCTCTTTTACCGTGCGCCGTGCGATGTCCTGGCGCAGCAGCCACAAAGCCAGTCCGAGCAGCCCCGCTCCATACAGGAAGATGCCGGCGCCGGTGCCGCTGAGAAAGCCGCCCGCCAGGATCGTGGCAAGGATGGCCGCAAAAACGCGTTTGGCAACGGGCGAGGGGGGCAGGAAGCGGGACAGTTCCAGCCGTTCGCCGGCGATGGTCAGTATCAGGAAGTTGATCCACAGCGTCACCACCCCCGGCACCGGGGTGCCGGCCAGCCACAGCAGGTTGCCGGCCAGCCAGCTCAATGCGCCGAGCACCATGGTGACCATGAACAGTTCGCGCTGGCGCAGCATGATCAGGGTGGTCCCGGCAAATAGCACGGCGCTGCCCAGCGCTATGGCCGTAGCACCGATGAATGGCGGAAAGCCGAGCAGGATGGCAACGCCGCCCAGCCCGGTCAGCAGCGGCCCGGCATAGGCCCAGCGGCGGCCCATGGCGACCGCCCGCTCCAGCCCGATGACGGTGCCGAGAAAGCCCGACACCATCAGCGGCCCGTGCAGCAAGGCCAGTTGTGCCGAGGGAAGCGGCACGCTCCAGCCCAGCCGCGCGAGGCCGGCCAGCACTCCCGATGCCAGGGAAGCGAATCCCAGAATCAGGAGCGGCAGCCGGAACGGAACGCCCAGGTCGCCGGGTCGCATGGCGCTTTCCTCAGGCGCAGCAGGCCGCGACGCGGCCGATACGCACTCTCCATACATCGGGGCCTTCTTCCAGGTATTCCCAGCTGAACTCGCCGCCATGCTCGGCCTGGAACTGATAGTAAAGCGGCTTGGGATCGTGGTCGTTGACCAGGAGCAGGGCCTCGTCTTGAACCAGGCTGGAGAAGGTGCCGAAGATCAGCGGATGGCGGTCGCGCGGCGCAATGGCGCGGACGTCGATGGTGATATTGGAGGTTGCAGTCGTCATGATAAATCTCCTGTGGTTTGAGGTGGGGGTTTAACTCCAGCCTAAATGTTTGCGTGCGTGCTCGCTCATCTTGTCCGGGCTCCATGGTGGATCCCAAACCAGTTCGATGTCGATTTCTGTGTCGGTTGGCGCCAGCGCTGCCAGTGCTTCATGGACATCATCGAGTATCATCTCTCCCATCGGGCAAGCCGGCGTGGTCATGGTCAGGTCGACATGCAGCCTGTTGTCCGAAATTTCCACGCCATACACCAGGCCCAGATCGACGATATTCATCCCGATTTCAGGGTCGATGACGCCACGCAGAACAGTTCGAACTTCTTTCTCGGTGAGCATGATTGTTTCCAACTGGCTTTGAGGCTAAGAGTAACCGCCACCCATCCCCGGGGGAAGGAGGGATGAGTGGCTTAACTCGATGCCTCCGGGCGTGGATTAATTAATGTGAGCCGAACAACCCAGGGTGTTGAAGCTCCAGTCGGAACAGGCCAGTTGCTGCTTGTTGTTTTGGGCAGCCACGCTGGCGGGAGCCGAGTTCGTTTTCTCAATATAGGCCGAACAACCCGGGGTGTTGAAACTCCAGTCAGAGCAGGAGGCCAGTTGCTGCTTGTTGTCCTGAGCCGTTGCGCTGGCGGGGGTCTTGTTAGTCCTCTCGATATGAGCCGAGCAACCCGGGGTGTTGAAGCTCCAGTCGGAGCAGGACAGGCCATCGCTATAGGCGGACTCGGCCGACAGGGCGGCAAGGCCGACAAATGCCACGGTCAAGGTCAATGCAAGTTTGCTTTTCATGATGATTTCCTTTCATTGGTTAAAAATCGTGTTTACCTGGCGAATCGTAAACAGCGATTATCTATGAGCTAAAACCGTGCCAGCATCGCATTCCACTGTTTTTTATCGATATTAATATTTTCTGGCAAGAATAAAACTTGCGGTCGTTCACAATAAACGCCTATAGTTACGTTTATTGTGAACGACCGGGTGTTAACTATGATGACGATTCCCATGCTTAAGTTGTTTCTGGACAGCCTGGAAGAAGGCGTGCTGTTTCTGGACAAGAACCGGAAGGTGGTGGCGGTAAACCGGGCAGCGACGCAGATGATCGGGCACGAAGATGAGAACCTGGTTAATCTGCTTTGCCCCAGCATCTTCAAGGGGACAGAGTGCGCACAGGCTTGCGAAAAGCGGGGGAGCTGCGCGCTGACTCCCGACTGGAAGGCAAGCGATATTACTCAGAATATCGTGCTGCCGCGGCCGGATAATACTTCGGTATTTCTGCGCATGTGGGCCATATTGCTCCCGCCGACGGAGAACCTTTCGTTGTACTGCGCGATCATTTTGCGCGACCGCTCGCACGAGGTAGAACTGGAACAGGAAGTGACAGAACGCCTGCAGCTTGGCAGCATGGTTGGCCACAGCCCCGCGATGCAGAAACTGTATACGCAAATAATGCGGGCCGCCCAGAGCGATGCCAGCGTGCTGCTGACAGGCGAAAGCGGAACCGGAAAAGAGTTGGTTGCCAAGGCCCTGCACGACAATTCGAACCGTTGCAAAGGACCTTATGTTCCGGTGCACTGTGCCTCGCTACCGGAAAACCTTCTCGAATCGGAATTGTTCGGCTACGCCAAGGGTGCTTTTACTGGCGCGACATTGGCAAAAATTGGTCGTTTCGAAGCCGCGGAAGGCGGAACCTTGCTACTGGACGAAATCGGCGAAATTCCGCTGGGCACTCAAGTGAAATTGTTGCGCGTATTGCAGGAACGGGAGGTGGTGCGACTGGGTGAAAACCATGCCCGTCCGGTCGATGTCCGCGTCATTGCGGCTACGCACCGGAATCTGGCCGCAATGGTTGAGCGCGGGGAATTTCGCGAAGACCTCTATTACCGATTACGCGTCCTCCCTTTACATGTCCCGGCTCTGCGCGATCGCAAAGAAGATATTTCCATGCTTGCCAACAAGCTGCTTAACGATCTGGGAAACAGGTACAAGCGGGATAACATGAAGCTTGCCCACGAAACGGTGCTAGCCCTGGAAACCTACGATTGGCCCGGAAACATCAGGCAGCTGTTCAATGCGCTTGAATATGCGGTAGTGAACGCGGATGGCCCGAATATCCTGCCGCAGTATCTTCCGCCGGAGGTCCAATTGGTATCTCAACCCACGCCGGTCACAAGATCACCTGAGTCAATGCTGGTGCGCCAATATTACCGCCCCCCTCAGCAGGCTGAAAATGAAATGGAAGTCATCGCCCGCGTGCTTGCCGAAACGGGTGGAAACAAGGCTGAAGCCGCACGCAGATTGGGCATGTCACGCACCAGTTTATGGAAGCGGCTTAAGCAGAGCCACGGCTGATTGCCCCGTTTCAGTCTGCGCCCAGGGCAGCCTTGAGCAGATGGTGGGGCACTACCTGCTCGGCGGCGGGAAAAAGTTCCGGCTCCTCCGGCCGCACAGCAACTTCGCCATGATGTTCGCGGGAGAGGGGTTGCAAGGCGGAGTGACGTTTCATGATGTCTCTTCAACGAGATATCCTTATTTCGCTGTTTCACCGCGTAAAGAGGCGATTGTCTTGATGTCCGGCCCATGGTTTGACCCGAAGCAGTGGGATGGAATGCTTTCGTGATGGCCGAAATCGCGCGCCGACTTGTCCAGCGCGCATTCATCTGCCACCCATTTCAGCAGGGTTCCTTGCGGGTTGCCGGCCTGAACCTGGGAACAGGCATTGGCGCACTGGCCGCACTGGGTGCAGGTGAACATGTGGCGTTTGATCGAGCGGGGCTTGATGCGCATCGGGCAGACGTTGTCGCAGGCGGCGTTGCAGTCGACACAGGATTCGGCGCGCTTGCGGTCGAAGCCGATCACCATCGCCTTGCGGTTGCCCATCCAGGCGAGCGACTGGAACAGCCCGACGGCGCAGGCATAGCGGCAGAACAGGTGGCGCGCGAACATGAACTCGATGAAGAACAGGAACGTACCGACACCGATGAAGCGCGCCTGATTGCCGGTCAATTCGCCGTGCCACAGGTTGCCGTAGATTTCGGCCGGCGGCAGCAGGTAGGTGAGCAGCGCCACCGCCCAGGAGAAGGCGAAGGCCAGCGCCAGCGGCACCACTACCAGCCAGTACAGAGGATTGGCCTTGGTGATGCTGCCGTCGGCATTGCGTTCCGGCAGGGGGTGTTTGTCCCAGAGGCTCTGCTTGCCGATGGCGCGGCGCAGCACGCTGTTGATGGTTTCCACCACCGAAAAATGCGGGCACAGCCAGCCGCAGTAGAGGCGGCCGTATTTCCACGAGATCCACACACCGGCGCCGATCACGCCCAGGATCGGCAGGCCGCCGCGCAGGATGAGATTGAGCGCGGCCTGGGTGGCGTCGATGCGCCCGGCGAGGAAGTCGTCCAGCCCCAGCGTCCAGTTCATGCCGAGGAAGAAGAAGTGCTTGAGGTTGAGGTCGAAACGGAACAGGTCGAACACCGGCGCCAGCACGAACAGGATGAAGAAGCCGGCCTGGAACCACAGGCGTTTTTGCTGGACGTTTTGCATAAAAGCGTTTTACCGCAAAGGCGCGAAGACGCAAAGAAGAACCTCAAAGAGCGGGGTCTCCAGTTCTTTGCATTTCCTTTGCGCCTTCGCGCCTTTGCGGTTTAAGGGTTGAATCATTCGCATGGCCTTCCTACCAGCGGATAGACGTATTTCTGTCCCGCCATCGCCTTGGCCAGACCGAGCACGCCGAGCAGCACCAGGGTGGAGTGGCAGGTGGTGAAGTAGATGATCACGATCATCCAGGTTTTCGGCGCGGCATAGCCGCCGAGCAGGATGATGAGCAGGTTGGCGATCACCAGCAGGGCGCCGGCCCAGATGCTGGCGGAAATCGCCTGGCGCAGGTGACAGCGGGCGAGCGCGGGCATCTCGGCGCCGCGCTTGAAATACAGCCAGAGCAGCATGAGGAAGGCCAGCCCCGGCGCCAAGAGCAGGTTGGCGAGGTATAGCGTTTCCGCCCAGACCGCTTGGGACTGGCCGGGGGTTTCCTGTTCGCTATCTGCCGAAGCTGGCATGGACGATCTCCATCAATGCGTCGGCGGTCTCCTCGTCATCAGTCAGGGTTTCCACCATCGCCGCGCGGCACGCATCCACCGGGTCGAAGCCGCTGCCGATCAGGGTCGCGGCATAGACCAGCAGGCGCGTGCTGGCAGCCTCTTCCAGATCGTGCTCCTTGAGCGCGCGCAGGGCGTTGGCGAGGTTGACCAGGCGCTTCGCCAGCATCGCATCGGCGCCGGTCTCGCCGATCAGGATTTCTTGCTCCAGCGCGCTTTCGGGGAAATCGAAGCGCAGGGAGACGAAGCGCTGGCGCGTGCTCGGCTTCATCCCTTTCAAAAAGTTCTGGTAGCCGGGGTTGTACGAGACCACCAGCATGAACTCCGGCGGCGCCTGCAAAATTTCGCCGGTGCGCTCGATCGGCAGGATGCGCCTGTCATCTGAAAGCGGATGCAGGACGACGGTCGTGTCCTTGCGCGCTTCCACCACCTCGTCCAGGTAACAGATTCCGCCTTCGCGTACAGCGCGTGACAGCGGCCCGTCGCTCCAGTAGGTGAGGCCGTCGCCGATCAGATGGCGGCCGACCAGGTCGGCGGCAGTCAGGTCGTCGTGGCAGGCCACGGTGTACAGCGGCCGGTTGAGCTTGGCTGCCATGTGCGCGACAAATCGGGTCTTGCCGCAGCCGGTCGGCCCCTTGATCAGCAGCGGCAGCTGGTTACGGTAAGCGTGTTCGAACAATTCGATTTCGTTGCTGTGCGGTTTGTAGAACGGCGCGTTGTTCATGAGGGAACTTTCAATTCGACGAGGAAGCGTGATGGTTGCTGTGAACCTAAAAACAATTGACCACGAATGGCACGAATGTTCACGAATAAACACGAATAACTTAAGAAACCCATCGAGTCGCCAAACTGATTATTAGTGAACATTCGTGTTCCATTCGTGTAATTCGTGGTTATTTGAAGTTTGTTTTAAGGTTATTTTAGTCCGATCAGGTAGGCGACGGCGATGCCGCCGCCGACGATCAACAGCCAGGACGCCATGATGGCGCGCCACAGCAGGCTGGTCTTGCGCAGGCCCATGAAGAAGCCGGCGACCATTTCGCCCTTGATGAAGGTGATGATCAGTACCAGCATCACGATCTGCGTGCCGCCCAGCTCCATCCTGCCGATGCCGTAGGTGACGCTGGTCAGCGCCAAAAGGGCAAGCCAGACGCGGGTGCAGGGCCGGATGAACTGACTGCGCTGGTTTTCGATGTTGTGCATTTTTTCCTCAACGAATGACGTAAACCAGGGGGAACAGGATGATCCACAAAAGATCCACCATGTGCCAGTATGAAGCGCCGGTTTCGACGCCGGTGTGGTGCTCCGCGCTGTAGCCGCCGCGCCGCGCCTTCAGCATTACCGCCGCCAGGATCACCATGCCGAGGATGACGTGCATGAAGTGGAAGATGGTGAGCGACAGGTAGAACATGTAGAAGGTATTAGTACTGAGCGAAATCCCCGCTGAGAATTTGGCGTGGAACTCGAACAGTTTGATGACCAGAAACACGCCGCCCAGGCCGATAGCGCCGGCCAACCAGTGAGCGCACTGGCGCGACAGTCCTTCGCGGATGGCGGCTACTGCACGTACCACGAAATAACTGCTGGTGATCAGTACCAAGGTATTGACGGCGCCCGATTCGCGGTTGAGGTGTTGTTGCGATTCGTTGAACAGCTCGACATTGTGGGCGCGGGCGAAGGCGTAGGAAAGAAAAAATATGCCGAATGCCAGCAGTTCGGCAAAAATGAACAACCAGATTGCCAGGTCTCCCGGCGGAGTGCCTGGTTTATGAATATCGGTAGTGATGATTGACGAGGTCATTTGAATTCTCTCGGTGCGGATCGAAAACGCGACATTCTAGCGCTTGCCGTCCGGGGATAATAGCCTATTAAAATAGTCTGGTATTTGAAGTTAAAAAAGGGAGGGGCGAACCCCTCCCTTTCAGGCTTTAAGCGGCTTCTTTAGCTTCGCCTTTGACGAAGAAACTGATGATGTAGAGAACCAGGCCGGTCAGGAAGACCAGGCCTGTGATCTCACGCAGCCAGTAGAACAGCGTGATCTGGTCCTGCGCCGCCATGAAGCCGAGCGGTGCGGTGGACACGCGCTGCAGCCACACTTGCAGGATGCCGGCGGCGGTCAGGAACAGGGTGATGAACACGATAGAGACAGTCATCAGCCAGAACGACCACATTTCCAGTACCTGGGACTTTTCGCTGTTGGCGGCACGTCCGCGCATCATCGGCATGGCGTAGGAGATGATGGTCAGCACCACCATCACATACGCGCCGTAGAATGCCATGTGGCCGTGGGCAGCGGTGATCTGGGTGCCGTGAGTGTAGAAGTTCACTGGAGCCAGGGTGTGCAGGAAGCCCCACACGCCGGCACCCAGGAACGACATCACGCCAGTGCCCAGCGCCCAAAGCGTGGCAGCCTTGTTGGGATGCTCGCGGCGGCGACGATTCACCATGTTGAATGCGAATACCGTCATCATGAAGAAAGGAATCGGCTCCAGTGCGGAGAACACCGAACCAAACCACTGCCAGTACTCAGGCGTGCCGATCCAGAAGTAGTGGTGGCCCATGCCGACGATGCCGGTAATCAGGGTCATGGCAATGATCAGGTACAGCCACTTCTCGATGATTTCGCGGTCGACACCGGTCACCTTGATCAGCACGAAGGCCAGCAGCGCGCCGAGGATCAGTTCCCATACGCCTTCCACCCAGAGATGCACGGTCCACCACCAGAAGTATTTGTCCAGCACCAGGTTGGAGGGGTTGTAGAAGGAGAACAGGAAGAACACCGCCAGGCCCCACAAGCCCATCAGCAGTACCAGGCTGATCGAGGTCTTGCGGCCCTTCAGGATAGTCATGGTGATGTTGAAGAGGAAGACCAGCGCCACGACCACGATGCCCAGTTTGGTGAGCAGCGGCTGTTCCAGGAACTCGCGCCCCATCGTCGGCCACATGTCGTTGAAGGTGTACTTGGCCAGGGTGGCGTAAGGAACCGTCAGGTAGCCGACGACGGTCAGCGCACCGGCAACCAGGAAGATCCAGAACATGAGCAGTGCCAGCTTTGGGCTGAACAGCTCGCGTTCCGTTTCTTCCGGGATGATGTAGTACGCTGCACCCATGAAGCCGAACAGCAGCCACACGATCAGCAAGTTGGTGTGCACCATGCGGGCGACGTTGAAGGGAATGGCCGGGAACAGGAAGTCTCCCATTACGTATTGCAGGCCCATGATCAGGCCGAACAGGATCTGTCCGACGAATAGGCCGATGGCAGCGATGAAGTAGGGCTTCGCTACCGCCTGAGATTGATATTGCATAAGTTTTCCTCCTAAACCTTTAAGAAATCAGGGTGGCCAAAATTAACCTTCGATGTTCGGTGGCCAATTGGCGGTGTTGATTTCGCCGGTCCATTTCAGGAATGCCACCATGTCATCCAGTTCCTGATCGGTCAGGTTGAATTGCGGCATCTGGCGACGCGCTCCCGGTGTGCCTTCAGCAGGGCGGCTTTGAATCCATGCCTTGACGAATTCACCGCCGCGGCGTTTGTAGACATTGCCGAGTTCCGGGGCGTAGTAGGCGCCTTCACCGAGCAGCGTGTGGCAACCGATGCAGTTGTTCTTTTCCCATACCATCTTGCCGCGTTCCACTGCGGGAGTGATATTTTCCCGGTGGTCGCGTTTCGGCAGGACCTGCATGGTGTCGAAAGTCAGGGCGACGAGGAGCAGGAAAAAGAATGTTGATCCCCCGAAGAAAATGTTTCGCGCCATTGACTTGGTAAATGCTTGGCTCATGTTTACCTCCTAAAATTAATCCAATAAACTTGCTTTTTGCTTCTTATTCATTTAATTGCGCAACCATTTTTTGCATGGCCCCCTTCAGGCTGGTGGCTGGTTTGCTCTATTATCCTGCTTGCAACGGAGATGGCTCTGCTATCCTTTGCAGCGCAGACTGCAATTTAGTGGATAGGAGAGAAAGCAACCTTGATTTAGGTCAAGGATTCGGAGAAGCGCTTAAACAAGAATGAGAGCGCCTCCGGTCGCGGGTTTTCACCCTGATTAAAGTAGGGATTTTATTCAATGGTGGGCACGAGTTTTTATGTGATTATGCGATCATCATTGGCCCCCGATCCGGTATAATTTCTCATTTCTTTGTAGTATCAAATTTAGCACACAGGATTATCATGGACACCATCAGTAGCTATATGACCAGCGATCACCATCGCTGCGACGAATTATTCTCTCAGGCGGAAGCGGCCGCTTCCGGCCAGGATTGGGGCACGATCGCTGCCGATTTGCAGGTCTTTCTCGATTCCATGCGCCAGCATTTCAAGATGGAAGAGGAGGTGCTGTTTCCCGCTTTCGAACAGCGCACCGGCATGAGCATGGGGCCGACCCAGGTGATGCGGATGGAGCACGCCCAGATGCGCGAATTGTTCGATGCCATGGCCAGCGCGGTGAAGCAGCAGGACCGGGACGAATTTTTGGGTCAGGCGGAGACGCTGCTGGTGATGATGCAACAGCACAACATGAAGGAAGAGCAGATGCTCTATCGCATGGCCGACCAGGTGCTGGCAGGTGAAATGGAAGAGGTGCTGCAACAAATGCGTGCCGTAGGCGCGTAGCGGGCGGGGCTGCGATGAGTCAGGAACGCATATTGGATGTTCGCGGGCTGGAACCGCCCGAGCCGCTGGAAAGAGTGCTGGATGCCATCGCGACGCTGCAGCCGGGTGAGCGCTTACGCATGATTCATCACCGCGAGCCATGTTTGCTGTACCCGTTGCTGTCAAAACGGGGTTTTAACTATCTGGCCGAAGCCAAATCGGAAGATCATCATGAGATTCTGATCTGGCGCAGGGGGGATGCGGCGGCGCCATACGGCCTGCAAGAATGAGCTTGCAGGCCGGTCTCTCCTTCAGTCAGGCACCGCCGATCCTGGTGCCGTTCCGTTTTTTCCTGAGCGCTCCGCTGTTCGGCCTGTTGGCCGCCCTGCTTGTGCTGTGGTATGGCCCTTCCCTGATGGACAGCCGCTGGCAGCCGTCGGTGCTGGCGCTGACCCATTTGATGACGCTCGGTTTTCTCGGCATGGCGATGGTGGGTGCCATGATGCAGATGCTGCCGGTAGTGGCCGGTTCGCCGGTTGCCCATCCGGTGGGCGTGGCGCGCGCCGTCCATGTTTTGCTGCTGCCGGGCGTGCTGCTGCTGGCGGGCGGTTTTCTCTTCGGCTCGTACTGGCCGATGCGTCTCGCAATGTTATTGCTGGGCAGCGGCTTTGCGGTGTTTATCGCCGCCGTGGGTCTGAGCCTGAAACGGGCGTCTTCAGACAGCCCGACGGTGGTTGGGATGCGCTTTGCAGTCGGCGCGCTGGCGGTCACCGCAGCCATCGGGCTGACCCTGGCCAGCAATTACGGCTGGGATTGGTGGCTGATCGAACGGGTG
>JAIOJM010000187.1 GCA_019911785.1 Sulfuricella sp.
CGCCCTTGTCCTTGCCCGGAGCCAGAGCGCCGGTCATGACGTTGATGCAATGCATGCAGCGCACGCAGCTGTGATTCTCGATTTGCACCGACTGGGTGTCGTTGATCGCGACGCTGGAGATGCCTTCGGCCTTGGAAACGTCCTGAGTGCTTTTCAGGGACAGCGCCTTGGTCGGGCAGCGGCTGATCACGTCGTTGACCAGTTCGTCCATGCCGTGCTTGGCGAACCACTTCTTGCCCAGCCCGTCGTCGGTCTGGATGTTGTCGCGCCAGGTGCCGATGGTGGCCATGTCGGAACGCTGGATCGAGTTGACGCAGTCGTTCGGGCAGCCGGAAAACTTGAACTTGAACTTGTACGGCAGGGCAGGACGGTGCATGTCGTCGAGGAAGTTGTTGACCACGGTGCGCAGAGCACGGGCTTCGTCGAAGCAGGACTGTTCGCAGCGCGCGGCGCCAACGCAGGACATGGAGGTGCGCACGGCAGGGCCGGCGCCGCCCAGGTCGAAGCCGATTTCATTGAAGGCGTCGAAGGCGGGCTGCACATTGGCAGTGGTCGCGCCCTGGAGCATGACGTCGCCGGACTGGCCGTGGAATGCAATCAGGCCGGAGCCGTGCTTTTCCCACACGTCGCAGAACGTGCGCAGCAGGTCGGAAGTGTAGTGCATGCCGGCAGGCGGCATGATGCGCAGGGTGTGGAACTCGGCCGCATCGGGATAGACCGGCTTCTCGTTTTCGTCCTTGAGTTCGGTAAAACGTGGAATTACGCCGCCACCATAGCCGAACACGCCGACGGTACCGCCCTTCCAGTAACCTTTTTTGGTCCGATAGGAGGTTTCCAGCTGACCCATCAGGTCAACCATCATGTCGTTGTCTTTGGCCAGGCGCTTGAGGCCGGTCACAAAGCTGGGCCACGGGCCGCTTTCCAGCTGGTCGAGCATAGGCGTGTCGTGTTGTTTCTTAGCCATAGTTTTTTAATCTCCAAAAAAATTGAAACGGACGCAAGTTCCAGTCCTGCACGGCAAAGTTGCCAGCATCCTGAATTAATAAATCCTCAAAAGCCGGCGGCCAATACCCCGCCCGCTCCGCACGCTCCTTTATTATTTGCTTCTTTCACAAAAACTAAAGGAACCGCGTCACCAACCATAAATACTACTGCCAACAAGTAATGACTTTCTATTGTCATCATGGGTGGCGCATACTACCCATCCGGGTTATTCGCCACCCCCCCTGCTTGGGATATAACCTGGCCGCCTCTTGATTCCTGGCCGCCCTATCCTCATATAATACGGCAACGCAATGTTTACGAACCATCGGTCGCAGAATCTTGAAGCCGTTGTTTCCGCATCGAGACCCGGCAGTTTGCTAAAGATTCGCAGCGAGGTCAAGTAACGGATTGCTTTGCAACTTTCGTCAATGTTTTGAGCAGGGTCTACGTTTAAGGATAGGTTCACGCAATGGCAATGGAAGAAACCACAAAAATCGACCAATTTACTGCCTCGCCCTTTCGGCAGGAAATCGAGCTGCGCCACGTAGACCACGAAGCGGGCTTCTCCACGCTACGCGTCAGGATCCGCGAACTGAAGCGTTTCACCGTCTTTGACATCGACGAGCATACTGCCGAGCATTGGGGACGTGCCATGCTGGAATGGGCGGAAACCCGCAAGAACGGTCATGGCGAGCCGCAGAAACAGCCGCTCGCCATGGCCGTTTCCCTCTCTCCTAACTCTCTCCCAGAGGGCGAGAGGGACGAGGTCTCGCTGCGCGAGCCTCATGTTAACGAAGGAGTAGCAAAATAGGCTGGCCAATCGAAAGCGGCATGGTCAACCCAGAATTTGACGATGCCGCAGTAACCGAAGTTCACTTCGAACTGCAAGGCACCCTGCTGCCCCGGGATCACGGCTATCCGTTGTTCCTCGAACTATCACGCCTGCTGCCCTGGCTACCCGACGAGGCACTGGCTGCGGTTCACCACATCCAGGGCGCGGAAACAGGCAGGGACGACCTGCTGATATTGAACCGACGGACCAAGCTTGTGGTGCGCATCCCCAGCCATCGAGAGGCCGACCTGGCGATTCTGTCTGGCCAGACCATCACGGTCGGCGGCTTCAAGCTGACCATCGGCAAAGGCAAGACCAAGCCACTGGCACGCCACTCCCCACTGTATGCTCACTGCGTCACCACCGGCAGCATGGATGAGGAAAGCTTTGCCAGCGACATCATCCGCATATTGGATGAACTGAAGATCACCTGCCGCTTCATCTGTGGCCGGCGCCAGACCATCACCACCGCCGACGGCGTGGCCTATGGCTACAGCCTGCTGCTGCACGAATTACCGGTGGAGCAATCCATCCTGGTACAGCAGCGCGGCATGGGCGGCAATCGCAAAATCGGCTGCGGCATCTTCATCCCGCACAAATCCACCAACGCTCTGGTGTAGAATACCCCCACTTTTTTTTGTAATCCGCAAACTTTCAAAGGAGGAATCACAATGGCATACGAAGTAAACGGCGTTGAGCTTGAAACCGACGAGGAAGGCTACCTGCTTGAGCCGAACTACAGCGACGAGATTGTTCCCATGATCGCCGCAGAAGAAGGCCTCACGATGACCGATGAGCGCTGGGCGATCGTCAACTACATGCGCGAGCAATACAAGGAACACGGCCACACGCCAACATTCCGTAACATGCTGAAAGACTGGGAAAAGATTCGCCCAGGCACCGACAGCAAATACCTCTACACCCAGTTTCCCGAAATGCCGGCCAAACAGGCTGCCAAGGTAGCTGGCCTGCCCAAGCCTTACGGCAAGGGCGGATACTAACGTCTGGTAATGGGTAATGGGCGAAGGGTGTAATAACCCGCGCCCTGCCCTACTCCTCCCGCATCACCCATCACCCATCACCCCCATGAAGTTCACCACTCTGGTTTCCACCGAGGAGCTGGCTCAGCATCTTGACGATCCGGGCTGGATCGTCTTTGACTGCCGCTTCACGCTCACCGATCCGGAAGCGGGGCGTCGTGCTTACCTGCACGGCCACATCCCGGGCGCACGCTACGCTCATTTAGATGATGACCTATCATCCCCGATCACGCCCACCAGCGGCCGTCACCCGCTGCCCAGTCCGCAGCTTCTGAGCGAAAAACTGGGACTCTGGGGAGTGGACAATACCAGACAAGTCGTCGTCTACGATGACAGTTTCGGCTCCATGGCAGTGAGGATGTGGTGGCTGTTGCGCTGGCTAGGCCACGATGCCGTCGCCCTGCTCGATGGCGGTATACCCATGTGGATGCGGCTGAAGCTGCCTGTC
>JAIOJM010000188.1 GCA_019911785.1 Sulfuricella sp.
GCCACCGGGACGCTCCCCGGTCGTCACCAAACTGGTCGGCGACAGCCGCCGCGACGAGGTGGTGGCGCGCGTGCGCGAAGCCTGCCTGAACGGCCGGCAGGCCTACTGGGTGTGCCCGCTGATCGAGGAATCTGAAACCCTCCAGCTCAAGACCGCGATGGAAACCTTCGAAACCCTGACCGCCACCTTCCGGGAGCTTAAAGTGGGGCTGGTGCACGGCCGCCTGCATGCACGCGACAAGGCTGCCACCATGGCGGCCTTCAAGGCGGGGGAAATCCAGCTGCTGGTCGCCACCACGGTGATCGAGGTCGGGGTGGACGTGCCCAACGCCTCGCTGATGGTGATCGAGCACGCCGAGCGCTTCGGACTGTCCCAACTCCACCAGCTGCGCGGCCGTGTCGGCCGGGGCGCGGCGCAGAGCGCATGCATCCTGCTTTACCAGACACCGCTGTCGGAAACGGCGCGTGCGCGGCTGAAGATCATCTACGAAAACAGCGACGGCTTCGAAATCGCGCGCCAGGACCTGCTGCTGCGCGGCCCCGGCGAATTTCTGGGCGCGCGCCAGAGCGGCGTGCCACTGCTGCATATCGCCGACATCGAGCAGGACAGGGGCTTGCTCGAAGCGGCCCGCCGCATCGCCGAAAAAATCCTCGTCGAACAGCCGGAAGTGGCGGAACGGCATTTGCAGCGCTGGCTGGCGGGCGCGGAACATCTGTTGAAGGTATGACCCTAGCGCTGTAGGAGCGGGCTTGCCCGCGATTGCAACCGGTTCCGATAAGATGACTAAAGGAAATGAACAAACCACACGGAAAAAACCTGCGAATCGGACGCTATAGCCAACCTGGCTACGCTTATCTGGTAACAGCAGTCACCTGGCAACGTCAGCCTTTCTTCAGGGATTGGCGCCAGGGGAGATTGTTAGCCGCCGAAATGAAGCGCGCAGAGGATTCTGGTCTGATAGATTCCCTCGCTTGGGTCATCATGCCGGACCATCTTCACTGGCTGTTCATGTTAAAAAACGGGAAGTTAGAAACAACACTGCGCCAAGTAAAATCACGCAGCGCCATTGCCATCAACCAGCAGCTTGGAAACCACCAGACAATATGGCAAAAAGGTTACCATGACCATGCCTTGCGCAAGGAAGAAGAGGTACAGGAAATTGCCCGTTATATTGTCGCCAACCCCTTGCGCTCCAGGCTGGTAGAACATGCGGGCGATTATCCGCTATGGGACGCCATATGGCTGTAGGAGCGGGCTTGCCCGCGATAATCGGCTAATCGCGGGCAAGCCCGCTCCTACACACCCCCACCCAGCTCCCTATTGGCTCTGCGATTCCAATGTTTTTGTAGGATAATGTCGCAACAATAATCCTTTAGGAACCCGAACTTGCAATCCTTGTGGCAAAACCGTCTGTCGGAAAGCTGCGCCCGTTACCGCCCTTGGCTCCTCGACCGGGGATCTCTCACCCGGCGCATCCAGGTCCGCTGCGCCGCCTTCAGCGTGCGCCATGTGCGGCAGCTGTACGGCGTGGCCATGCCGTCCGAGCGACACATGGTTGCGTTGAAGCACCACTCACGCGCGCTGCTGCGCGACGTGTTTCTGTACTGCGGAGAAACGCCGCTGGTTTTCGCCCACAGCGTGCTGCCCGCCACCAGCCTGCACGGAACCTGGCAAAGCCTGGGCCGGCTCGGCAGCAAACCGCTGGGCGCGGCACTATTTGCCAACCCGCGCGTGCAGCGCACACCCTTGCACTTCAAGAAACTCAACCGGCGCGATGCGCTGTACCGACGTGCCTGCACCATCCTGCCGAACCCGCCTGCCAGCCTGTGGGCACGGCGCTCGGTGTTCTACCTGGAAGGCAGGCCGATCCTCGTCACGGAAGTGTTTTTGCCCGGCATTATGGAGTTAAAACAGTGACACTGGCAGAACGGCTCACCCAATACGAAAGACTGATGCGGCTCGACAAGCCGATCGGCATCCTGCTCCTGCTGTGGCCGACGCTGTGGGCGCTGTGGATATCCTCGAACGGCTCGCCGAACTGGATCATCCTCTGGATTTTCACCCTCGGTACGGTGCTGATGCGCTCGGCCGGCTGCGTCATCAACGACTACGCCGACCGTGATTTCGACCCGCATGTGGAGCGCACCAAGAACCGTCCGCTCGCTGCCGGACTGGTGAGCAAGAAGGAAGCTCTGGTACTGTTCGCGGTGTTGGTGCTGCTGTCCTTCCTGCTGATCCTGCGCCTCAACACCCTCACCCTTCAGCTCTCGGTCGCAGCAGTGTTTCTCGCCGCCAGCTACCCCTTCACCAAGCGTTTCTTCGCTATCCCGCAAGCCTATCTCGGCATCGCTTTCGGCTTCGGCATCCCGATGGGCTTCGCCGCCCAGACCGGCGCCGTGCCCGCCGTGGCTTGGGCGATGCTCGCCGCCAATATCTTCTGGGCAGTCGCCTACGACACCGAGTACGCCATGGTGGACCGCGACGACGATCTCAGGATCGGCATCCAGACCTCAGCCATTACCTTCGGCAAATACGACATTCTGGCGGTGATGCTGAGCTATGCCACAACGCTGACCATCCTCGCCGGCGTCGGGTTCAAACTCGGTCTGGGCTGGGCCTATTACGCCGGACTGGTTGCCGCCGCCGGCATCGCCGCCTACCACTACACCCTGATCAGACAGCGAGAGCGCGCCAAGTGTTTCAAAGCGTTCCTGCACAACAACTGGTTCGGTGCCGCGGTGTTCAGCGGTATCCTGTTTAACTACTTCGACGCGACTTGGCTCGGCCTGCGCGGTTTTTTGTGAAAGATTTTTCATGACCGGCTGCTGTGAAAACAAATCCTGCACCCTGAATGCCATGCGCACCAACCATGGCCGCGTGCTCAAGATCGTGCTCGCCGTCAACGTCGTCATGTTCGCGGTGGAAGCCGTCGCCGGCATGGCCGCACATTCCACCTCCCTGCTGGCGGACGCCTCGGACATGCTGGGCGATGCGCTGGTGTATGGCTTCAGCCTGTATGTTCTGAGCCGCGACGAGATGTGGCAGGCGCGGGCAGCGCTGCTGAAGGGCCTGATCATGCTCGCCTTCGGCCTGGGCGTGGCGGCGGAGGCGGTTTACAAAACGCTCCATCCCATCCTGCCCGACGGAGAAACCATCGGTGTCATCGGCCTGCTGGCGCTAGCCGCCAATACCGGATGCTTCCTGCTGCTCTATCGCCACCGCGCCGACAACCTCAACATGAGCTCAGTGTGGCTGTGCTCGCGCAACGACCTGTTCGCCAATGCGGGCGTGATCATGGCCGGCATCGCCGTCATCTTCACCCAGTCGCGCTGGCCGGATATTATTGTCGGCGGCGCCATTGCCGCCCTGTTCCTCAAATCTGCGTTCTCCGTGCTCCTGCAATCCTTGGCAGCGTTACGAACACAACCCCATTAGGAGGCCCCATGCGCCACACTCTGATTCTTTTTGCCCTGCTGTTACCAAGCCCTCTGGCTCTGGCGCAGCAACCCGTACAGCCGCCGCCCCCTCCGCAGGATCACCGCCAGCTGGTCACCATGCCCGAACTGCCCCGTACCCTGATGCGCACCGACATGCAGGATCACCTCGTGGCGCTGAATGAAATTTTCGGATACCTGGCGGAAAACAACCTGGCGGCAGCTGCGGAAACCGCAGAAAAACGACTGGGCAACAGCTCCATGGGCAAGCACGCCGTGATGGCGCGCGGCCAGGGGCCGGGGCGCTTCATGCCGGATGCCATGCGGCAGATGGGCTGGGACATGCACGCTGCGGGCAGCGAATTCGCCCAGGTGGCGAAAGGAGGGGATACGGCCAAGACCTACACCGCGCTGCAAAAAGTCATGACTAGCTGCGTGGCCTGTCACATGTCATTCCGCACGCGCTGACCTTACAAAGCAGCTAACCGCCGATAAACGCCATGTGCTATCGGCGTTTATCGGTGTGCATCGGCGGTTAATCGCCGTATTTTACGGATGAATCAGTACCCGGCCTTGAGGCTGGCGGCAAAAGCGGCTTCCAGGCTCTCCGGAAGCTGGAACTGGGCAAAGGCGCGGTGAATTTCAGCCTCGTTCACGCCGGCACTGCGGCCTTCGAAACGGATGCCGATCCGCCTACCGTAGGAGGCCAGCGTCGCGAAGGCAAAGCGCCAGCGCTGGACTTCCGCGAGCCGCTCGCGCAACTCGCGTTCGTTGCTGATGACCACCCCCGCTTGTTTCAGGGAGTCCAGGAATTCATCAAAGGACTCGTTGTTAAGACTGCCCATCTACGCCTCCGTTATTTAAGTGCGGTGGCCCCCCACCCATGAACCTAACAACGTGGCAAATCTATAGTGGTTGACAAAACATCAAACAGAAACGAAACACAATGAACTGCACTCTGCCTGGACAATAGTTGCCTGAGCAAAACCATTCCGCTACTCTGTTCACTTTGAAAATTCACCGGTCACTCCGCGTAGGCTGGGAGGAAAAACCATGACTGACCCGGTCAGCGACACCAACCTAAAAACATTGACCACCGTGGTCTATGCCCTGCAGGCGATTGCGATTCTGGGGTTCGGCCTTCCCTACATCGTCGCCATCATCATCAGCTATGTAAAGGTGGACGACGTCAAAGGCACCTGGCTGGAATCCCACTTCCGCTGGCAGATCCGCACCTTCTGGTTCAGCCTGCTGTGGGGGGCAATCGGCGCCATCACTTTTATCCTCGTCATCGGCTGGTTTATCCTGGCAGCCGACTGCATCTGGGTGATTTACCGCATCGTCAAAGGCTGGCTGCGCCTCAACGAGGGCAAGGAAATGGTTCCAGCATGAAATACAAAGACCTGCGCGACTTCATTTCGCAACTGGAAAAGCAGGGCGAACTCAAGCGCATCAGTGCCGAAGTCGATCCCCG
>JAIOJM010000189.1 GCA_019911785.1 Sulfuricella sp.
GACCACGCCGAACACGCGACGCTTGGCAGCGGCCACATAGGCGTTGCCGGGGCCGACGATCTTGTCCACCTGCGGCACGGTCTGCGTGCCATAGGCCAGCGCACCTACCGCCTGCGCCCCGCCGATGGTAAACACCCGATCAACGCCGCATACCGCCGCAGCGGCCAGCACCAGCTCGTTGACCAGGCCGCCCGGCGTCGGCACCACCATGATCAGTTCCTTCACCCCGGCCACCTTGGCGGGAATCGCGTTCATCAGCACCGATGAAGGATAGGCGGCCTTGCCGCCCGGCACATACAGGCCGACCCGGTCGAGCGCCGTGACCTGCTGGCCGAGCATGGTGCCATCGGCCTCGGTGTAGTTCCACGACTGCATCAATTGTTTTTCGTGGTAAACCCGCACCCGCTCCGCAGCCTGTTGCAGCGCCTCGCGCTGTGCAGCGGGCAGGTTGTCGAGCGCCTGTCGCAGGCGCGACTGCGACAGCTCCAGATCGGCCGCGGAGGCTGCTTCGAGCTTGTCGAAACGCCGCGTGTACTCCAGCACGGCGGCATCGCCCCGCGCCTTGACGTCATGCAGGATGCCCGCGACCACGTTGTCGATGGCCTCGTCCTGCGCGCCCTCGAAGGCCAGCAAGTCGGTCAGTCGCGCCTGGAAGTCAGGCTGGGAGGTGGAATAGCGTTTGATGTTTAGCATGATAGCGGGCAAATAAGTTTGCGGGATCAGAATATGGCGATTTTACAGGAAAAAGTCACTTGACCGAATTCAGGGCGCCGAAAAAATCTCTTCGAATAATTTCCGGTTGATTGGCACAGTTAAGATTGTTTTAAATTGTAGGACGTCCTACAATACCAAAATATAATTTATTTTGAGCGCCACACATGAAACAGCAAATTACGCTACGTGAAGCCAACCAGCATCTCTCCCGCTACATCGAAGCCGCCACTCACGGTGACGAGGTCGTCATTACACGGCGTGGGAAACCCGTTGCCAAACTGGTCCCTATCACCACAGAACAGGCGATTACCCCTGAGCGCCAAGCCGCCTGGGGAAAACTCAGGTCATCCGCTAGCGGCTTGAACATTGGCAAATTCGACCGCGAAGCTTGTTATGAGCGCTAAGCGCTTTACGCTCGACACCAATATCCTGGTATACGCCGTCGATAGCAGCGCGGGAGAACGCCACCATCGCGCCCAAGAAGTTATCGAGGCCATGCTGGCGCAAGATTGCGTGCTAACCTTGCAGTCCCTGTGCGAGTTTTACTTCACCGTCACTCGCAAAGGCAAACTACCGCCAGCCCAGGCGAAAAATCAGGTGGAAGGCTGGCAAGCATTGTTCTCGGTCGTTGCGGCAGGCCCTGCAACACTCAACCGGGCGATTGCCGCAGTGGAATCCCACCAACTGGCTTTCTGGGACGCCATGCTATGGAGTTCTGCCCGGGATGCCGGTGTGACACTGCTGATTTCGGAAGACTTTCAGAACGGGCAAGAATTGGGTGGGGTGCGGATCATCAATCCGTTCCTCGAATCATGCCAAACATTCTTGTAGCCGCGATATTCTTTCAGCTTCCCGGATGGCTGGCGACGGTCTCGGCAAAAATATCCAGAATCGGCTGAATCTGCGCGCGCTTGAGCTTGAGCGCAGCCTGGTTGACCACCAGCCGCGAGCTGATCTGCATGATTTCTTCCACCGCCACCAGGTGGTTGGCCTTGAGCGTGCCGCCGCTGCTCACCAGGTCGACGATGGCATCGGCCAGCCCGACCAGCGGCGCCAGTTCCATCGAGCCGTAAAGCTTGATCAGGTCGACATGGACGCCCTTCTTGGCGAAGTGTTCGCGCGCGGTTTGCAGGTACTTGGTGGCGACGCGAAGCCGCGCACCCTGGCGCACCGCATTTTCATAATCAAAGCCTTCCGGCACCGCCACCATCATGCGGCAGCGCGCGATTTGCAAGTCCAGCGGCTGGTACAGACCAGCACCGCCGTGCTCGTTGAGCACATCCTTGCCGGCGATGCCCAAATCGGCCGCGCCGTATTGCACGTAGGTCGGCACGTCGGAAGCGCGCACCACGATCAGGCGCACCTCGGGCCGATTGGTGGACAGAATCAGCTTGCGCGAGGTTTCCGGGTCATCGAGCGGAATAATCCCTGCCGCTTTCAGCAACGGCGCGGTTTCCTCGAATATGCGGCCCTTGGAAAGGGCGATGGTAATTCCAGTCACAGCGGGTATCTCATTTGCTAAAAAAACCGATTTTACCGCAGAGGACGCGGAGGACGCAGAGGTTTTAAGGGCCTTCTTTATTTAATTGAATTACGCATTTTGTTTTTCCTCCGCGTCCTCTGCGTCCTCCGCGGTGAAAAAACAAATTTAATGCACCCGCTTGATCCGTGCCCCGAGCTGAGACAGCTTCTCCTCGATGCACTCGTAGCCGCGGTCGATGTGGTAAATCCGTTCCACGCTGGTTTCGCCCTGGGCGATCAGGCCGGCCACGACCAGGCTCGCCGAGGCGCGCAGGTCGGTCGCCATTACCGTGGCGCCGCTTAAAGTGGCCACACCCCGCACCACGGCGGTATTGCCCTCGGTTTCGATGTTCGCACCCAGGCGCTGCAGTTCCTGCACGTGCATGAAGCGGTTTTCAAAAATGGTCTCGGTGACGGTGGCCGCGCCGTTCGCCACGGCATTCAGCGCCATGAACTGCGCCTGCATGTCGGTGGGGAAAGCCGGATAGGGGGCGGTGCGCACGTTCACGGACTTGAGCGGGCCGGCCATTTCCAGGCTGATGGTGTCCGCACCGCATTCGATACGGGCACCGGCCTCGCGCAGCTTTTCCAGCACGGCATCGAGGATGTCGGGACGCACATCCTTGAGCAGCACCTTGCCGCCGGTGGCGGCAGCCGCCACCAGAAAAGTCCCGGCTTCGATCCGGTCCGGCATGACCCGGTAGTCAGCACCATGCAGACGGTCAACGCCATGGACGGTGATCACGTCGCTGCCGGCATTCTCGATTTTCGCGCCCATGGCGATCAGGCAGTTCGCCAGATCCACCACCTCCGGTTCACGCGCGGCATTTTCCAGCACCGTCGTGCCGTCAGCCAGAGTCGCCGCCATCATCAGGTTTTCCGTGCCGGTGACGGTGACGGTATCCATGAAAATCCGCGCGCCCTTGAGGCGCTCCGCGCGCGCCAGGATGTAGCCGTGCTCGATGTCGATTTCCGCACCCATCGCCTGCAGGCCCTTGATATGCAAATCCACCGGACGCGAGCCGATGGCGCAACCGCCCGGCAGGGATACCCGCGCCTGCCCGCAACGGGCCAGCATCGGCCCCAGCACCAGAATCGAGGCGCGCATGGTTTTCACCAGTTCGTAGGGAGCCTCCAGATTGTGCAGCTTGCGCGCGGCAATCTCCACCTCCATGCGGTCGTTGACCGACACTTCCGCCCCCATCTGGTTGAGCAGTTCGAGCATGGTCGTGACATCGCGCAAATGGGGCACGTTGCCGATGTGGAGCGGCTCCTCCGTCAGCAATGCGGCGCAGAGAATCGGCAGGGCCGCGTTTTTGGCTCCGGAAATACGAATTTCCCCGGACAGGGGAATCCCGCCCTGAATAACCAGCTTATCCATTAATCAGGCCTTTGCACTTTCCAGCAGCTTCTGCAATTCGCCCTTTTCATACAGGTCCTTCATGATGTCGGAACCACCGATCAATTCCCCTTTGATATAGAGCTGAGGGAAAGTCGGCCAATTGGCATAATACTTCAGGTTTTCATAGACTTCGGCGTCCGCCAGCACGTTTACCGCAACATAGTTGGTCACGCCGCACGCCTTCAGAACCTGGGCCGCCAGGCCGGAGAAGCCGCACTGCGGAAACTGCGGGGTGCCCTTCATGTACAGCACGACCGGGTTCTCGGTCACGGTTTTCCGGATGTTATCCAATGCTTTCTGATCCATATCCACTCCAAAATCAAATTTGCTTCGCCCACTGTTCAGGGGTAAAGGTCTTCATCGATAAAGCATGAATTTCTTCATGCATCCTGTCGCCCAGCGCCCGATAGACAAGCTGGTGCTGCTGCACCATGCCTTTGCCTTCGAAGGCCGGACTGACGATCACCGCCTCGAAATGACGGCCATCGCCTTGCACCTCTATATGGGTACACTCCAGGCCTTGTTCAATATATGTTTTAACGTTTTCAGGTGTTGGCATGTCAATTCCGTAATTTATAGCCGCTCTTGAGCAGAGCCAAAGTCGCCAATGATAATGCCAAAAA
>JAIOJM010000190.1 GCA_019911785.1 Sulfuricella sp.
GGGGTTCAGATGCTGATTCTCACGCGAAACTTCCCACCCCCACCCTAGCCCTCCCCCTAAAAGAGGGAGGGAATATACGATGAGGGGTGGTCGATTAACCCACCCTGCATTTGTTAATCAAAAAATGCACCAGCAGCGCTACTGGCCGGCCGGTTGAGCCTTTTTCCTTGCCGGATTTCCAGGCAGTTCCGGCAATGTCCAGGTGCGCCCAGTCGTATTTCTTGGTGAAGCGCGACAAGAAGCAGGCGGCAGTGATCGAGCCGGCGGGGCGGCCGCCGATGTTGGCGATGTCGGCAAAGTCGCTCTTCAGCTGCTCCTGGTAATCGTCCCACAGCGGCATGTGCCAGGCGCGGTCGACCGCGTATTCGCCGGCATGGAGCAGCTCGCGGGCAAGGGCGTCATGGCTGCTGAACAGGCCGGAAGCATGGTTGCCCAGGGCGATGACGCAGGCGCCGGTGAGGGTGGCGATGTCCACCACCGCTTCCGGCTCGAAGCGTTCGGCGTAGGTGAGCGCGTCGCACAGGATCAGGCGGCCTTCTGCATCGGTGTTGAGCACTTCGATGGTTTGTCCGGACATGCTGGTGACGATGTCGCCGGGCTTGTTGGCGTTGCCGTCTGGCAGGTTCTCCGTGGCCGGTATGATGCCCACCAGATTAATCGGCAGCTTGAGCTGGGCCGCCGCCTTGAACGCGCCGAGCACGCTGGCCGCGCCGCTCATGTCGTACTTCATTTCGTCCATTTCGGCGGCGGGTTTGAGGGAGATGCCGCCGGCATCGAAGGTGACACCCTTGCCGACCAGAACCACCGGTTTCTGTTTCTTATTGCCCTGGTACTGCAACACGATCAGCTTGGGCGGCTGGCGGCTGCCGCGTGCTACGGAAAGCAGCGAACCCATTTTCAGGGCTTCCATGTCTTTCTGCTCCAGCACTTCAATCTTGAGCTTGAAGGTTTTTGCCAGTTCCTGCGCCTGCTCGGCCAGATAGGCGGGGGTGCAGATGTTGCCCGGCAGGTTGCCGAGATCCTTGGCCAGGTTCATGCCGTCGGCGATCGCCTGGCCTTGTTTGGCGGCTTCTTCGCCGATGGCGAGTTCGGTGCGGTGCGGCACGTTCAGGACGATACGGCGCAACGGGCGGCGCTTCTCTTCCGGCTTGCTTTTCAGGCGGTCGAAGCGGTAAATCCCTTCCATTGCCATCAATACGGCCTGCTCGACTTTCCATGCGGTGTCGCGGCGCTTGACCGGGAGTTCGGTGAGGAAAACCGAGGCTTCAATCGACCCGGTTTCATTCAGGGTTTTGATGGCTGCGCGGACCGCATCGCGATATTCCTTGTCTTTGAACTCGCGTTCCTTGCCCAGCCCGACCAGTAGCACCCGGTCGCACAGGGTGTTGGGGACTTTGTGCAGCATGAGCGTGGTGCCGGACTTTCCTTCCATGTCGCCGCGGCGGATAATGTCGCTCAGGTAATGGTTGGAAATCAGGTCGATCATCTCGCCGGCCAAGGAGAGTTTGCGCGGTTCGAACACGCCGACCACGACGCAGGCGCTGCGCTGTTTTTCCGGGCTGCCGCTTTTTATGCTAAATTCCACTTTTTGCTCCTTCTTGATGCCTGCCCGTTTACCAGGCTTCATCCTAAAAACCGTAATTAACCACGAATGACACGAATGTTCACGAATGAACACAAATTGTTAACAACAAATATCGTGTCGTCTAGAGGCGCCTGCTTTTGGTACTAAACAGGCGAATCGAGTGAATTTCACTAATTCTTTGATTATTCGTGAACATTCGTGTTTTATTCGTGCGAATTCGTGGTTAATCGCTTTTTTAGGTTTATTTATGATATTCAGTAATCGGCAATTATCCGCAGACTGCAGTCTAAAAGTCAAAGAAAACCTCGAACGATGATTTTCCGCCGCGCCCTGCTGCGCGAGATGGCCGGCAATGCATTGCTGGTTTTTTCGGTGCTGCTGATGATTACCCTGACCACGATGCTGATCCGCTATCTCGGGCAGGCGGCCGGCGGCGCTGTGGCTAGCGAGGCGGTGGCGGCCTTCCTCGGCTTCAGTATTATTAATTATTTGCCGGTTTTGCTGTCCTTGACGGTGTTTATCGCTGTTTTGATGACATTGACCCGCTGCTATCGCGATAGCGAAATGGTGGTCTGGTTCACCGCCGGCTTGAGCGTCACGGCATGGGTGCGTCCGGTGATTGCCTTCGCCGCGCCGGCGGTATTCGCCATCGCGCTTTTAAGCCTGGTGGTTTCCCCTTGGGCGTTGCGAAAAAGCGACGAGTTCCGGCAGCAAATGGAAAGCCGTGATGACGTATCCTCGGTGGCGCCGGGCGTGTTCAAGGAATCCAAATTTGCCGAGCGGGTGTATTTTGTGGAAAGCTTCGCTGGCGCGAATAACACGGTCAGCAACATTTTCATGCGCTCTGTCCAGCATCAGAAATTGGGCATTCTGGTGGCTCAGCATGGCTTCCAGACGGTATCTGAAAATGGCGACCGATTCCTGGTGCTGCTCAACGGCAGGCGCTATGAGGGAGTCGGCGGCTTGCCGGATTACAAGATCATGGCCTTCGAACGCTATGCCATCCGGATTCATGCCTATGAGGCGAGCCTGATCCCGCCGACGCAGAAATCACTGTCCACCCTGATGTTGCTGAGCGACCGCTCACCGGTCAATATGGGGGAGCTGCTGTGGCGGCTGGGCTTGCCGATCAGCGCCTTTATTCTGGCTTTGCTGGCGATCCCGCTGAGTTTCGTCAATCCGCGTGCAGGGCGCTCGCTTAACTTGATCCTGGCGTTGCTGCTCTACATGATTTACAGCAATTTCCTCAGTATTACCCAGGCCTGGGTGGCGCAAAGCAAACTGTCTCCGTATATCGGGCTGTGGCTGGTGCATGGCGTGATGCTGCTGGTGCTGTTGTTGCTGTTTTACCGCCGGCTCGTGCTGGCGCCATTCTGGATGACCTGGCTGAAGAGAATGATTCCTCGGCTCGGCGGTGAGAGACCATGAGAATCCTCAGCCGCTATCTGGCGCGTGAAATTTATTCGGCCACGTTGCTGGTGTTTGCCGCGCTGCTCATGCTGTTCGCTTTTTTCGACCTGATCCACGAGTTGGGCGACCTGGGCAAGGGCGATTACCGGCTGGTGAAAATCTTTGGCTATGTGCTGCTTTCCCTGCCCGGCCATGTTTACGAACTGTTCCCGATTGCGACCTTGATCGGCTCCCTGTTCGCCCTGGCGCAGCTGACGGCCCATTCCGAACTTACCGTGATGCGCGTGTCGGGGTTGTCCGCGCCGCGCATCGCCTTGTCGCTGGCGAAAGCCGGATTGCTGTTCGTGGCGCTGACCTTTGTTTTCGGCGAATTCATCGCGCCGCTTAGCGGGCGAGCGGCCCAGGAGCTGCGTTTGAAGGCCACCAGTTCGGTCGTGGCGCAGGAATTTCGTTCCGGGCTGTGGGTGAAAGATGCGGGGAGCTTCGTCAATGTCGAGGAAGTGCTGCCGGATGCCTCCATGAAGGGGGTGAAAATCTATGAGTTCGACCCGGACTTCCGTTTGCGCGCCATTAGTTACGCAAAGCGCGGCGAGCACGTGGCCGAGAACCGCTGGCGCCTGACGGACGTGGCGCAGACCCGGTTCGAGCTGGGCAGGACGATAGTCAGTACGCTTCCCGAGGCCTCTTGGCATTCGGTGCTGACCCCTGACATCCTGAATGTACTGCTGGTGGTGCCGGAACAGATGTCGGCCTGGAACCTGTATTTTTATGTCCAGCACCTGAGTGAAAACAAGCAGAAAACCACGCGTTACGAAATCGCGCTGTGGTCGAAGCTGGTCTACCCTTTTGCGGCTTTGGTGATGATCATGCTGGCGTTGCCGTTTGCTTATTACCAGGGACGTTCAGGCGGGGTGAGCGCGAAAATCTTTGCCGGCATCATGCTGGGATTGGGTTTTCATTTGCTGAACCGGCTATTCGCCCATCTCGGGCTATTGAACGACTGGCCGCCAATGTTCAGTGCCGTTTTCCCGACGCTGGTGTTCTTTTGTGCGGCGATGGGGATGATGTGGTGGGTGGAGAGGCGGTAATGAGTAATGGGTGATGGGTGATGGGTGATGGGGAGGCCATTACTCATCACCCATTGCTTATCACCACTTTGGTTCCCGCCATGCGATCGTGCCAGAACAGGCGCTCGCGGTCGAACAGCGCCCACAGGATGCCGAATCCCAGCCCCACGCCAATCAAGGCGAGGAGGAAACGCAGGCATGCCTGTTTCAGGCCAAGGGGCTGGCCGTCAGTGCGCACTATCCGCAGGTGCCAGGTTTTCATGGGCAGGGTCTGCCCGCCGTGCAGCCAGTACCCGATGAAATAGACCGCCGTGACCAGCAGCAGATATAGCTGGAAAACGAACCGGAGCATGGGGGGCAGCGGGGAATGGAATATCGCTGTAAACACGAAGCCGGCGATGAACAGGACTGCGGCAAGGAGCAAGGATTCATAAAGCATGCTGGCGATGCGGCGCCGTATGCTGGGTGTTCCGGCGGGAGAGGCGGTCACGGGCGCGGTGTGTCTGGCTGCCCTGGATTGGGCCACGCTTCCGCCTTGGTTGGAGCGGCAGGCGCAGCCGACTCAGCGGCCGGAGGTATCGGATTGGTTATGGGAGATTCGGGTGCGGCGGCCGGCTTGGCTTCCGCGGCCTTGGCCTTGCTGCGCCGGAGCTGTTCCTTTTTTTCTTCCGGCAGCTGCTGGTATTCCTGCCACTTCTTTTGGACTTCCTGGCGTTTTTCCGGCGGCAACTGCTTCAGTTTTTCGTATTTTTTCCTGGCCTGGGCGCGTTCTTCCGGAGTCAGCTTGCTCCAGTCTTTCAGACGCCTCTGGATGCGCTGCTGTTCCTCGGGCTTCATTTTTGGATAACCCTTGGCCACGCCCAGCAGCCTTTTGCGCTGAGTGGCCGGCATGTTGTCCCATTCGCCGTGAACGGGGGCAAGGATTTGCTTCTGCTCGTATGTCAGCTCGGCCCATGCGGGTTGCCGGGCTTCCTGGGCCGCAATCGCGATGCCTTGTGCCAAAAGGCAGAAGGCGAGAATTATTGCTGCCGTGAACCTTCTAGCCATTTATCGAACCCGTTATCAATGAATGCATGGATCGGCAAGTCCTGGGCCAGCAGATGGGCGTCGATTTCCGACGCGTCGTTCATCTGCTGAGTCGTTTGCCAATAGGTGACGAACATCAGCCCCAGCACCAGCACGACCAGCGGTGCCCAGACGCGGAAGGGCGAATGGGTATTGCCATGGCTGCCTTTGCCGTCGTGCCCGCCCCATGCCAGGCTGAAGCTGTGGCGAGGTTCGGCATAGGCTTCCAGGGCGTGCCGCCTCGCCGCTTGGAGGCGGTGTTGCAGACGGCTGTCCAGATGGGCCGTGCCGTAATCCAAGTGATGTACAATTTTTTTTGCCAGGCCATATTCATTCATGGGTTCGTTCATGGCTCAATCCCCTTCGATTTCAAGAAGGCCGCCACTGCGTGGGTGGCCCGGGAACAATGCGTCTTGACGCTGCCTTCGGAACAACCCATCGCGGCAGCGGTTTGAGAAACATCCAGTTCCTCCCAGTAACGCAGCAGGAAGGCTTCCCGTTGACGTGCCGGCAATAATTTTAGTGCCTGCTCAATCAATTTAACGACTTGCGAGCGAGCCAGGGTTTCTTCCGGCCGATGAATCTTATTCGAGTCGTCCTCGACTTCCAAAGTTTCCAGAGGATCGTGTTCTTCTTCCTGATGAGGGGTAAGAGACGACAGCAGGGTGGTCCATAGCGAGCGCACTTTCTGGCGCCGGTAATAGTCGCGGATGGTGTTTTGCAATATCCGCTGGAACAGCATCGGGAATTCCTCGGCGGGCTTCCCCGAGTATTTTTCCGTCAGTTTCATCATCGAGTCCTGCACGATGTCCAGAGCGCCATGTTCGTCGCGAACGGCAAATAGCGCCTGCTTGTAGGCGCGTCGTTCGACTTCGGCAAGAAACCTGGAAAGTTCCTGAAAAGTGGCCAGTTGGAGAGTTCCTGAGTAACGTTCTTCCGTCGCATCTTATCAAATAAAGAAAAATAAAGCAGAGGCTTCCGCAAGTTTGGTAAAATGCCGCACTTGACCAAGTTGGCGGCAACCATTATGTTTCAGGTTTCCCCGGAATGATTATTTAAGGCTGTTATATGGAATTGACGGGCGCAGAGATCGTTGTGCGCTGTCTGGCGGAAGAAGGGACCGAATTTGTTTTCGGTTACCCCGGCGGTGCAGTGTTGAACATTTACGACGAGGTTTTCAAGCAAAACAAGTTCAAGCATGTGCTGGTCAGGCACGAGCAGGCTGCGGTGCATGCTGCTGACGGTTATGCCCGCGCCACAGGTCGGACCGGCGTGGCGCTGGTGACTTCCGGGCCGGGTGCGACCAATGCCGTGACCGGCATCGCTACCGCCTACATGGATTCGATTCCGCTGGTGGTGATTTCCGGCCAGGTGCCGACCGCCGCGATCGGCATGGATGCCTTCCAGGAAGTGGACATGGTGGGCATCACTCGCCCCTGCGTGAAACACAATTTCCTGGTCAAGGATGTCAAGGATCTCGCCGAGACCATCAAGAAGGCCTTCTATCTCGCTTCCACCGGCCGGCCCGGACCGGTGGTGGTGGATATCCCCAAGGATGTGACCCAGCACAAGACCGAATTCACCTATCCGAAGAAGGTGACGATGCGCTCCTACAACCCGGTGATCAAGGGTCATCCGGGGCAGGTCAAGCGCGCGGTGCAGATGATCCTGGAGGCCAAGCGGCCGATGCTCTATACCGGCGGCGGCGTGGTGCTGAGCAATGCGGCAGAGGAATTGACCCGGCTCACGCGCCTGCTCGGCTTTCCGATCACCAATACGCTGATGGGGCTGGGCGGCTATCCTGCCACCGATCCGCTGTTTACCGGCATGCTCGGCATGCACGGCACCTATGAAGCCAACATGGCGATGCAGCATTGCGATGTGCTGATCGCCATCGGCGCCCGTTTCGACGATCGTGTGATTGGCAATCCGGAACATTTCTTTCAGGATGGCCGCCGCATCATCCACATCGACATCGATCCCACCTCCATCGCCAAGCGGGTCAAGGTGGACGTGCCCATAGTCGGCAACGTCAGGGACGTGCTGGCAGAGATGAACAAATTGATTCAGGCCAGCAAGGAGAAGCCCGACCAGGCCGCGCTCAAGACCTGGTGGACGCAAATCGAACTGTGGCGCTCGCAGGACTGCATGAAATACGATCGCGATAGCAGCCTGATCAAGCCCCAGTACGTGATTGAAAAGCTGCACCAGGTTACCCGGGGCGATGCCTATGTGACCTCCGACGTCGGGCAGCACCAGATGTGGGCTGCGCAGTATTACAAGTTCGACCAGCCGCGCCGCTGGATCAACTCCGGTGGCTTGGGTACCATGGGTTTTGGCTTGCCGGCAGCGATGGGCGTGCAGTTTGCCCACCCCGAGGCAATGGTGGCCTGCGTGACCGGCGAGGGCAGCATCCAGATGAACATCCAGGAACTGTCTACCTGCAAGCAGTTCAACCTGCCGCTCAAGATCATCCTGCTCAACAACCGCTACCTCGGCATGGTGAGGCAGTGGCAGGAATTCTTTTACGGCAACCGTTACGCCGAATCCTACATGGATGCGCTGCCGGATTTTGCCAGGCTGGCCGAGAGTTACGGCCATGTCGGCATGAAGATCGAGAAGCCGGAAGATGTCGAGGGCGCGCTGAAAGAGGCGTTCGCCATGAAGGATCGGCTGGTGTTCATGAACTTCATTACCGACCAGAAGGAAAATGTCTTCCCGATGATTCCCGCCGGCAAGGGGTTGAGTGAAATGATTCTGGTATAACCCAATGAGACATATTATTTCTCTGTTGATGGAAAACGAGGCGGGCGCTCTGTCCCGGGTTGCCGGACTGTTTTCGGCGCGCGGCTACAACATCGAGTCGCTGACGGTCGCGCCGACCGAGGACGCCACCCTGTCGCGCATGACCATCGTCACCCGCGGTTCCGACGACGTGATCGAGCAGATCACCAAGCAGCTCAACAAGCTGATCGACGTGGTCAAGGTGGTGGATTTGTCCGAAGCCGGCCACATCGAGCGCGAGTTGATGCTGGTGAAAGTGCGCGCCGAAGGTGAATCGCGCGAGGAAATGAAGCGCATGTCGGATATCTTCCGCGGCCGCATTGTGGATGTCACCGACAAGACCTACACCCTCGAGCTGACCGGCGCCGGCTACAAGCTGGATGCCTTTCTCGAAGCGCTGGACAAGGATGCGATTCTGGAAACGGTGCGCACCGGCGCATCCGGCATCGGGCGGGGTGATAGAATACTGAAAGTTTGAATTTTGGTTTGAACCTCTAAGGTTATTTATATTTATTAAGGAAACGAAAGCATGAAAGTTTATTACGACAAGGACGCCGATCTCTCCATCATCAAGGGCAAGAAAGTCACCATCGTCGGTTACGGCTCACAGGGCCATGCCCATGCCGCCAACCTGAAGGATTCTGGCGTCAAGGTGACGGTCGGCCTGCGCAAGGGCGGCGCCTCTTGGGACAAAGCCAAGAAATCCGGCTTCACGGTGAAGGAAGTCGCCGATGCGGTGAAGGGCGCCGATGTCGTGATGATCCTGGTGCCCGATGAGCAGCAGCCTGACGTCTGGCGTAACGACGTGGAGCCCAACCTGAAGAAGGGTGCAACCCTGGCTTTCGCACACGGCTTCAACATCCATTACAACCAGATTCAGCCGCGTGCCGATCTCGACATCATCATGATCGCGCCCAAGGGCCCCGGTCACACCGTGCGCTCCGAGTACCTCAAGGGCGGCGGCGTGCCGACCCTGATCGCCGTCTATCAGGACGTATCCAAGAAGGCCAAGAGCATTGCCCTGTCCTACGCAGCGGCCAACGGCGGCACCAAGGGTGGCGTGATCGAAACCAATTTCCGCGAAGAAACCGAGACCGATCTGTTCGGCGAGCAGGCCGTGCTGTGCGGCGGCTGCGTCGAGCTGGTCAAGGCCGGCTTCGAAACCCTGACCAATGCCGGCTATGCGCCGGAAATGGCCTATTTCGAGTGCCTCCATGAACTCAAGCTGATCGTCGACCTGATGTATGAGGGCGGCATCGCCAACATGAACTACTCCATCTCCAACAATGCCGAGTACGGCGAATACGTCACTGGCCCGAAGGTGATCAACGACGAATCGCGCTGGGCGATGCAGGAAGCGCTGAAGAACATCCAGAACGGTGAGTATGCCAAGCGCTTCATCCTGGAAGGCAAGACCAACTATCCGGAAATGACTGCGCGTCGTCGTCTGAACGCCGAGCACCAGATCGAGGTGGTGGGCGAAAAGCTGCGCTCCATGATGCCCTGGATCGCCAAGAACAAGCTGGTCGATCAGTCGAAAAACTAGTGAGGAGTTAGGTGTGAGGAGTTAGGAGTAAAAACTCGCTCTCCTCACTCCTTACTCTTCGCTCCTCTCTGAATAAAATGTGCATCGGTGTCGCTCCCCCAGTGAAAAACTATCCCCACCCCATCATCGCCCGCGAGGGCTGGCCGTTCCTGGCCGGAATCGTGGCGCTTTCGCTGCTGGTTACGTTCCTGGCCGGCTGGTTGTGGGCGCTGCCGCTGTGGATCATCAGCCTGTTCGTGCTGCAGTTCTTCCGTGATCCGGGGCGCAATGTGCCGACGGCGCGCAATCTGGTGATCGCCCCCGCCGACGGCCGTATCGTCGCCGTCGAACGCGTTCAGGATACCTACCTCAAGCGCGATGCGCAGAAGGTCAGCGTGTTCATGAACGTGTTCAACGTTCATTCCAACCGCAGTCCGGTGGATGGCGTGGTGGAGGAAATCTGGTACAACCCCGGAAAATTCATCAATGCCGACCTGAACAAGGCCTCCACGGAAAATGAACGCAATGCCATCTGGCTGCGTTCCGATTGCGGCTACGACATTACCTGCGTCCAGGTGGCCGGGTTGATTGCGCGGCGTATCCTGTGCTATGCCAAGCCGGGTGAGTGGCTCGGGCGCGGCCAGCGTTACGGTTTCATCCGTTTCGGCTCGCGGGTGGACGTGTACCTGCCATTGACCGCCCAGGTGCGCGTCAGTATCGGCGACAAGGTCCGTGCCGGGGAAACCGTGCTGGCCGAACTGCCGATGAATGTCGGCTGAGCGGTGAAACTATTGGCGCCATGGAACCCTCCATATCAAACAAGCGTCATAATTACTCAGTTGCCGCTATTTTTCTCCTTCCCCCTTGCACTCGTGCGAGCGTCACCGCCGGGTTCCCGCTGCTTCGCAGCGACCACGGCGAGACAGGGGGAAGGCTGGGATGGGGGTAGAAAGCTTGGATAAAGATGCTGTGTCAATAATTTCACCCTCTTAACCCCCATCCTAACCTTCCCCCTGCAAGGGGGAAGGGACAATGGTGAAAGGCACTTGTTTTGAACGAAGACTATAACCCCGACGATCGCAAACCCCTGCTGGATGGTCGCTTGCGCCGGCGCGGCATCTATCTGCTGCCCAACATGTTCACCACGGCGGCGCTGTTTGCCGGGTTCTACGCCATCGTCCAGGCCATGAACGGGAATTTCGAGCAGTCTGCGGTGGCGATCTTTATCGCCATGGTGATGGACGGGCTGGATGGCCGGGTTGCTCGCCTTACCCATACCCAGAGCGCGTTCGGGGCGGAATACGATTCGCTTTCCGACATGGTTTCGTTCGGCGTGGCGCCCGCCCTGATCGTGTACGTCTGGGCGCTGAAGGACATGGGCAAGCTGGGCTGGATCGCCGCCTTTGTCTATTGCGCCGGTGCGGCGCTGCGGCTGGCTCGCTTCAACACCCAGCTTGAAGTCGCCGACAAGCGTTTCTTTCAGGGTCTGCCCAGCCCCGCCGCTGCGGCGTTGCTGGCCGGGCTGGTGTGGGTGATGAACGAGAACCATATCCGCGGCTCCGATATCCGCTGGCTGGTGTGGGGGGTGACCCTGTTCGCCGGGTTGACCATGGTCAGCAACCTGCGCTATTACAGCGGCAAGGACATCAACCTGCGCAAGAGCGTGCCCTTCGTTGGCATCTTGCTGATCGTGCTGACCTTCATCCTGATTTCTTCCGACCCGCCGCATGTGCTGTTCAGCGTCTTTGTGCTGTATGCGCTGTCTGCCTACGCGGACTGGTTGTGGGGCGTGGTGCGGAAGAGGCGGAAAGGCGCTGTGGGCTAATGGCTTGCGCTCACAAATGAAACCGTTTATATTTCAAACCATGAACTCCGCTATTCCAGTCTCCTTCGTTTCATATCGGGCCAACATCCTGCTGGTTGGCCTGCTGCTGCGCCGCAGGCGCTAAATTCCTCCCCGCCATTACTTGTTTTGAATTGCGGAAATCGGCGGTGAACCGATTTTCGTGTTATGAATTACGACTTCTGCAACGGAGCCCGTCATGAAAAATAAACTGATCATATTCGACACCACCTTGCGCGATGGCGAGCAAAGCCCCGGCGCTTCCATGACCAAAGAGGAGAAGGTGCGCATCGCGCGGCAGCTTGAGCGGATGCGCGTGGACGTCATCGAGGCCGGTTTCCCGGCCGCCAGCAACGGTGATTTCGAGTCGGTCAAGGCGGTCGCGAGCAGCATCAAGGACAGCACGGTGTGCGGCCTGGCGCGCGCCCTGGAGCGCGACATCGAGCGTGCCGGCGAGGCGATCAAGCCGGCCGTTTCCGGCCGCATCCACACCTTCATCGCCACCAGCCCGATCCACATGGAGAAGAAGCTGCGCATGAGCCCGGATCAGGTGGTCGAGCAGGCGGTGAAGGCGGTGAAATGGGCGCGCAAGTGGACCGACAACGTCGAGTTCTCGCCCGAGGATGCCGGCCGCTCCGAGACCGATTTCCTGTGCCGCATCCTGGAAGCGGTGATCGAGGCCGGTGCCACGACCCTGAACATTCCCGACACTGTTGGCTACAACCTGCCGCAGCAGTTCGGCAGCCTCATCGCCACCCTGCGCGAGCGCATCCCCAATTCCGACAAGGCGATCTTCTCGGTGCACTGCCACAACGATCTCGGCCTGGCAGTGGCGAACTCCCTCGCTGCGGTTCTGGCCGGGGCGCGCCAGGTGGAGTGCACCATCAATGGCCTGGGGGAGCGGGCAGGTAACGCTGCGCTGGAAGAAATAGTCATGGCGGTACGCACGCGCCAGGACATCTTCCCCTGCGACACCGGCATCGACACCACCCAGATCGTACCGGCCAGCCGGCTGGTGGCGGGCATTACCGGTTTCGCGGTGCAGCCCAACAAGGCCATCGTCGGCGCCAATGCCTTCGCCCACGAGTCCGGCATCCATCAGGACGGCGTCCTCAAGCACCGCGAAACCTACGAGATCATGCGTGCCGAGGATGTCGGCTGGAGCGCGAACAAGATGGTGATGGGCAAGCATTCCGGCCGCAACGCTTTCCGCAGCCGCCTGGTTGAACTGGGCATCGTGCTGGAATCGGAAGAGGCGCTCAACGCCGCCTTCGCCCGCTTCAAGGATCTCGCCGACAAGAAGCATGAAATCTTCGACGAGGATATCCATGCGCTGGTCAGCGACGAGGAGCAGGCGATGGTGAAGGAACAGTTCAAGCTGGTGTCCCTGCGTGTCTGCTCGGAAACCGGTGAAACGCCCCATGCCCAAGTCACCATCAGCGATGGCGGCAAGGAAAAGGCTGCGGAAGCCGATGGTGGCGGCCCGGTGGACGCCTCGTTCAAGGCGATCGAGTCGATTGTCAAAAGCGGCACGGAGCTGCTGCTCTATTCGGTCAACAACATCACCAGCGGTACGGATGCACAGGGCGAAGTCACGGTGCGGCTGTCCAAGGGCGGGCGCATCGTCAACGGCCAAGGTGCGGATACCGACATAGTGATTGCTTCGGCCAAGGCTTACCTCAATGCCCTGAACAAACTGGCGGGAAAGCTGGAAAGGATGAATCCGCAGGTCTAATCAAGTGTGGCTGAGCCGGGCGTAAAAAACGGCGCTGAAGAAGAACACCACCGCCAGCGCGATTTCCACTCCCGCCAGGGTCGCCGACAGGCCCTTGTCGCTCATGGCGCGCACCACGCCTTCGGTGAGGTAGAGCAGGATCAGCATCGAGGCCCACTGGTAGGTGTAGCGTTTGCCGCGCAGGATGCCGGCCAGCGGCAGCAGCAGCGGCAGAACCTTGAAGACCAGGCTGGAGCCGCCGGGGCGCAGCGGC